>JBEGPY010000006.1:0-23349 GCA_041181205.1 Actinomycetota bacterium
CACTCAAGCAAGGATCGTTGGCTCAGCGGTAGAGCACCACATTGACATTGTGGGGGTCACTGGTTCGATCCCAGTACGGTCCACTTCAGTAAGTTCATCCAGGCTCAGAGAAAACTATCGGAATGCGTGCAATGTCAGCCGATACAATTTCTCTCATGAAAGCCCCAACAAAAAAGCCGATAGCCCGAGTGGTTAATACCGTTGAGCGCGCCGTGGGGCGGCGTGATTTGGTGTTGGCACGAAAAGGTGTTCGAGATTCTGTCGTTTCACTTGCAGGATTACTGGGTTGCCCAGTTACCAATGAAGAGGGCCGTGAGATTGGTCGCTTAGTCGATGTCGTTGTTAAGCACGGACAAGATGCTTATCCCCCAGTATCAGGATTAATCGTAAAAGTAGGTTTGCGTCGTTCTTTCATCGATGGAGCCCGAATTGCAAAGCTAGAGCGCCATCAAATCCAGCTCTCTTCCACAACTATTAACTTAACTGACTATAAGCGCCGCAGTGATGAATCATTACTAGATGCCGATGTTCTTGATCACCAGATTGTCGATGTGAACGGACTGCGGGTTGTGCGCTCATCTGATCTGTATTTAGCACCTTTAGATAAAGAGATCCGTGTAGTGGGAGTGGATATTTCTTTCGTAACTTTCCTACGCCGAATCTTTCCTGGCGCCCTTGGCCGCCGTGCAACGCCGCAACATGTTTTGGATTGGGCAACGGTTGCATCCCTTGCCGATACTTCGGGTGTTGTTAAGACCTCAGGTTCAAAGACCGCGCTTTCTCAACTGCGCCCTGCCGACTTAGCTGACTTGATTGAAGATTTGGCTGGGCGTGAACAAAGCGCGCTTATTGAAATGTTGGACCCCGAGTTAGCTGCAGATGCACTGGAAGAAATGGAAGATGAAGAGTTACAAGGTCTGCTTCGTGGTTTGAGTGAAGGACGCGCAGCCGAACTCCTTAGCCGCATGGAGCCAGATGAGTCTGCTGAAGTATTGCGTGATTTAGATGATGAGCACCGTGAAGATATTTTAAAAGCCATGGATGCCAAGATGGCGCAGCAGTTGCGCCAACTCATCGCGTTCGATGAAACTCTAGCTGGCGGAATCATGACCACTCACATGGTCTTTGCTCAAGACAATGACACAGTCGGTGCAGCCCTTGCCCGTCTTGTTGAAAATCGCGATCGTGATATTTCCGATGGTGTTGTTATCGTGGATAGCAAAGGCAAATTAGTTGATCACATTCAGATTATTGAGCTTGTGGCCGCTAAATCAAATGCACTTTTGAGCACTCTGATTGGACCTCCTTACCCAACATCTGTGCAAATTGATTCACCACTAGATGAAGTAGTTGAAGAGTTTTCAAATAACCGTGGTTCCTCAATCGTTGTTATCGATGACAAAGGTAGGCCTGTTGGTCGCATTTTGGCCGATGACTTGGTCGATGCTCTCAAGCCTGAAGAACAACAAGGACTCTCTAAAGGAACTGGTGCGCTCTCATGACAACAACGCGCAAGATTCGTTTAGCTGCACTTCTCTCGGTCATGGGCCCTGGAATTATTGCGGGGCTTTCAGACGATGATCCAGCCGGCATCACCACTTACTCTCAATTGGGAGCAAAATTTGGCTATCAATTGCTGTGGGTGCTTGTTCTCTCCACTATCGCTTTAGTCATTTTCCAAGATTTAGGTGCACGCATTGGTGTTGTTACACGCCAGGGACTCATTGGCTTAGTGCGACAAAAGTATGGTGCTCGTTCTGGAACCTTAAGTGCCAGTGCGTTGATCATCGCTAACTTTGGAACACTCACTGCTGAGTTTGCAGGTATTGCCGTGGCTGGAGAGTTGTTTGGTATTTCGCGTTTTGTAACAGTGCCTGTTGGAGCCTTAGTGGTTTCTTTCCTTGTACTTCGCGGCTCTTTTGCAAACGTTGAAAAAGTTTTCTTTGCACTCTCGGCAGTATTTATCTCATACATTATCGCGGGCTTTATGGCCCACCCTGACTGGGGTCAAGCTGCTCATGGTGTTTTTGTTCCATCCATGCCCTTTACACATGATGCTATTTATCTAGCAACGGCAACGCTCGGAACAACCCTTGCTCCCTGGGGTCTGGCTTTCATTCAAAGCTACGCCGTTGATAAGCGATTAACTCGTGATGATTTAAAGCTACTGCGCATTGATGTGTGGACGGGATCATTGCTGACAGGAATTATTGGTTTCTTTGTCGTGATTACTTGTGCTGCCACCTTAAATAAACAAGGGATAACAAACATCACTGATGCTTCCCAAGCAGCTCAGGCCCTTGAACCATTAGCTGGCACTATGGCTAAAGCTTTATTTGCAATTGGCTTAGTAGGAGCGGCATTACTTGCGGCATCGATTTTACCTTTATCAACTGCTTATTCAGTGGGAGATCTGACTGGACAACCAGCTGCCCTCGATGATGGTCCAAGAGAGGCTCCGCTGTTCTATA
Source organism: Actinomycetota bacterium (assembly GCA_041181205.1). Classification (GTDB taxonomy): domain Bacteria; phylum Actinomycetota; class Actinomycetes; order Nanopelagicales; family Nanopelagicaceae; genus Planktophila. The sequence continues at coordinate 2,472 of JBEGPY010000006.1, forward strand.
CAACTTTTGGTGTGATGACGGTGTTGGCATCAGGACTTATTCTTATTCCTGGTTTGCCACTTATTAAAGTTCTAGTTTTCACACAGATTCTTAACGCTATCTTGCTCTTACCGCTTCTGCTTTTCATGTTTGGAATCTCTAAGGATGAGCGCTTAATGGGTGAGTTCGCTTCAAGTGCTCGTATGCGTGGGGTGTATGGCGCCATCATCTCTTTAGTAGCGAGCTGCGTTTTGGCCTTGCTCTGGTTTAGCATTAACCCTTAATTTCAGGGACGAGTGAGGCCTTGGATAAAGGTAAGTGAGTTTTGGAAAATCAACTCTTGATCATAATCCAAGGTAGCAACGTGATAACTATTGATTAGTTCAATGCGCGTCTTATTGCTTGAACCTATCTCCTCCATAATTATTTCCGTGTTACAGACAGGTAGTGTGTGATCATTAATGCTGTGAAAAAGTTGGAGGGGAACAGTGACTTTTTCCAGCTTTGCACGAGTCTCTTTCAACATTTTAAATAACTCATAGGCACCGGTGCTCGCAGTTGCGTCATATCCATGCTCAGTAATCCCAGGTCGTTTGATGTCGTTTCCAACACTTTCACGTAGTTTGACCGTGAAGGTCAAAAGATATTTTGCCCATAGTGGCAGTCGCGATAAAACTGCGGAAGAGCGATTGATCATAGGATTAACAAGGATGAGACCGCTTAAACGATTATTATTATCTGCTGCAACAAAGAGCGTGGCTGCACCACCCATAGATAAACCAGCAATAAAGATTTGATCACAGCTCTTATAGAGTTCATCTAGCTCTGCTTGTAGCTTTGCAGGCCACTCTTGCCATTTAACTGTATTGAGATCTTCTGGCTTTGTTCCATGGCCTGGAAGAAGTGGGACACGAACGGTGTAACCGTGGTTGTGAAGGAACTCTCCCCATGGGCGCATTGATGGTGGGGCTCCAGTAAATCCATGAACAAGTAACACTCCGATGCGAGCATTCTTTCCTGTGCCTTGAGCTGACCAATCTTGCATCCAACCTGGGGGTGCTGTTTCAACTGCCATAGGTATCACAATACGCGTGCTGTCAATGACGGTCCAATCACTTACTATCTCCACCATGCATCTGTCTCAAGCCACCTTTGTCGTTGTGGATTTAGAAACTTCAGGTGCTGCCCCATCTACTGGCGCAGGAATTACAGAGATTGGTGCGGTTAAAGTGCGCGGTGGTGTGGTGATAGGTGAGTTTGAAACTTTCGTGAATCCTGGGGTTGAGATTTCAGCATTCATCACACAACTCACTGGGATCACAGATCAGATGCTGGCGACCGCTCCAACTATCGCTCAAGTATTTCCATCATTTATGGAGTTCCTGGGGCCAGAGAATGAAAATGTCTTGGTTGCTCACAACGCTCCTTTTGATCTTGGCTTTTTGAAAGCTGCAGCTGCACATCTGAACTACCCCTGGCCGAATCATCATGTTGCAGACACTGCCCGATTAGCTAGGTATGTGCTGACTAAAGATGATGTCATGAACTGCAAGTTGGCAACTTTGGCAGAGTTTTTTGGTGCAACTACTTCCCCCACTCACCGAGCACTCGATGATGCCCGAGCCACCGTAGATGTTTTGCATGGAATTATTGAACGCCTTGGAAGCTTTGGAATTACTACCTTGCCACAGTTTAAAAAAGTTAAGAAGAGGCTAGTTTCTGGCTAAGGGCCGCCCATTTCGAAAGAAGTGCCGTTGCTGCCCCACTATCAATAGCCTGAGTTGCCCTATCAATACCTTTTTGCATGCGATTGTGCAGGCTTAACTCCATCTCACCTTCATAGGCAGCTATAGCTGCTGCAGCATTGAGAACAACAGCGTCTCTGGGTGCACCTTTCTCCCCAGCAAAAATAGCTTTTGTAATGCGCGCATTTTCTGTGGCATCTCCCCCAGCAAGTGCTGAAATCGGAGCTCGAGCAATTCCGAAATCTAAAGGATCAACTAATTCACTAGAGATCTGACCATTGCCAATGGTGAGCATCGAGGTGGTTGTGGCTAAGGTGATTTCATCGAGGCCATCATCTCCGCGGAAAACAAAGCCATCAACGCCTTTATCTGCAAGCACTTGCGCCATCACTAAATGCATCCGATCATTTGCAACACCTATGGCTGCAGCCTTTGGCTTTGCTGGATTTGATAAAGGACCCAAGATATTAAAAACCGTAGGCACACCTAACTCTTTGCGAGCAGGTGCTGCAAATCGCATAGCTGGATGAAAAACAGGGGCAAAGCAAAAGCCGATTCCAAGCTGGGCAAAAGTTCTTTCAACGCCCTTGCCATCAAGTGTTACAGCAACACCTAGAGCTTCAAGTAAATCTGCAGCTCCAGATTTAGATGATGCTGCTCGGTTACCATGTTTAACAACTTTGGCACCGGCTGCTGCTGCAATAATTGCTGCAGTCGTTGAAATATTGATGGTGTGAGCCCCATCGCCGCCCGTGCCAACAGTGTCAACGGCGCGTTCTGTGATTGAAATAGGGGCAGAATGTTCATACATCTGGGCAACAAGAGCGCCGACTTCTTCGCTAGTTTCACCTTTAGTCTTTAGGGCAAGAAGAAACTTCTTGATTAATGCAGCATCTGCTTGGCCATCCAAAATCTGCTTCATGCACCACTGAACATCGTGAGGTTCTAAATCGTGGCCTTTTTCAAGAATTGAGAAACAGCTCTCCCACAACTGCTTCGACATTTGTTAAACTACGGCAGGGGTAGTGCCGCGAAGTAGCTCTGCCGCACTCTTAGCTAGAGTGAAAGGATCAATAGGGTGAATGAGCGATGCCTCAGCCATTGACCATGCTGCTAGCCAGGCATCTTCCTTGCGTCCTGTAATAACTAAAACAGGTGGGCAGTTGAATACTTCATCTTTGAGTTGTCGGGCAACGCCTAACCCACCCTCTGGAACGGCTTCGCCATCGAGGATGAAAAGATCGATGTTTTTATTGTTATCAACATAGGCACGAAGAGCGGGCGCAGTTGCAAACTCATGAATCTGATGCTCGGCTACATCACTTGCAGTTCTGGTGCCCAAGGCATCAATGACGGCCTTTCGTACAGATGAATCATCTGCATAAACCAGAATCTGCTTCTTTGCCATGGCCTAATCCTAGGCTGCCAGAAAGGGCGTGCGAGTCGATTTTTACCTCTAAATATCTGTGGGCTGTTTCACTCTAGAACGGGGTGAATACTGACTCTATAAGGGGGCTCCCGTAAGACGCAGGCGTAGTTTTCGGGAATAATCATCCTCATGTCGAGTACATCCGTAGCTGCCCACCACAAGATTACCCGCCCCAACGCAGTAGCGGTCGGGACAATCGTGTGGCTATCAAGTGAGCTGATGTTCTTTGCCGCTCTGTTTGCAATTTATTTCACCACCCGCGCAGTGCAAGGTCCATCCATTTGGACAGAATCAAACCAAATTCTTAACATTCCATTTGCAGCACTTAATACAACCGTTCTAGTTCTCTCATCTGTCACCTGTCAGTTCGGAGTCTTTGCTGCAGAGCGTTTTCAAAATTATCGCACAGGTTCAATTCTGCAGGTGAATAAATGGGGAATGCGTGAATGGTTTGCCCTAACTTTCCTGATGGGTGCTTTCTTTATTGGTGGACAGATCTTTGAGTACGCCTCCCTTGTACAAGAAGGTATGACTCTTTCTTCCACTGCGTACGGCTCTATTTTCTTCATTGCCACTGGCTTCCATGGTTTGCACGTAACCGGTGGTCTAATTGCATTTCTTATTGTGCTCATTCGTGTTTCTAAGGCCCGTCGCTTTACTCACGAACAAGCCACAACAGCAATCGTTGTTTCGTACTACTGGCACTTTGTCGATGTCGTGTGGATCGCCCTCTTCTCTGCGATCTATCTAATTAAGTAAGGGAGCACAATTACTTCGTGAAGCGTTTATCGCGTTACCGTCGACATAAGGCCGCTGGCCCATTGCTCCTGATTTTTGCCCTACTAACTATTGGAACAACTTTTTCTGTTGCCAGTGCAACTGTTAAAGAAACACAAAGCGTTTTTTCTAGATCAGCATCCATTGAAGAAGGCAAGCAGATCTTCCTTAAAGGTTGTTCCTCTTGCCACGGACTCAACGCTGAAGGTGGATCTATAGCGCCTTCTTTAATTGGCACTGGAGCTGCCTCAGTTGATTTCCAAGTGGGAACTGGCCGTATGCCAATGGCTGACATGAGCACACAAGCGATGCGCAAAGCACCTGTCTATAAGGAAGAAGAAGTTGCGGCGCTAGCTGTTTATGTCGCATCTCTTGCCCCTGGCCCTGCAATTCCAGAGGAATCAGCACTTAATTATGAACGCGATGGAAACTCTGCCCAAGGTGGGGAGCTATTTAGAAATAACTGCGCCATGTGTCACAACTTTGCTGGTCAAGGTGGTGCGCTATCACAAGGTAAGTACGCACCAACACTTATGGGAGTTGAACCAAAACATATTTACGAAGCCATGGTCACTGGTCCACAATCAATGCCAGTATTTAGTGATAAAACAATTACACCTGAAGAAAAGCTTTCACTTATCAAATGGATCAAGGCCGCTGAAGCTGAACCAAATCTAGGCGGAGCAACAATGGGGCGAATAGGACCAGTAACTGAAGGTCTGGTGGCTTGGATACTAGGACTTGGACTGCTCATTGGTATTGCAGTCTGGCTAACTATGAGAGCAAGGTAGGCGCGAAGTGTCTAATGAATTAGTTCCAACTGATAACTCAGCAGCACCACAACATGCACCGCGTGCTACCGACATCAACCCTGTCTCTGAAAAGCGTGCAGAACAGCAAATAGCGATCCTCTTTGGGCTCTCTGGTGTTGGTTCACTTCTTCTGATTTATTCATATATTTATGTCGCTAGTGATGTCTTTATCTTCATCCCAATTATGGGTAATCAAAACGCACAGCAATTAGGTATCGGAATTGGTATGGCCATGTCGTTATTTTTCATCGGCATCGCTGCGATTCACTGGGCCAAGACTTTGATGCCTGATAAGGAAATCGTTAATCACCGCCATGAATTCCGCTCAAGTGATGAAGATCGCGAAGAGTTAATCAAGGTTGTTAAAGAGGGTGTGGCTGGAGTTCAACTAGGACGCCGTAAGTTAATTAAGCGCTCACTTGGCGCAGCCGTTGGTCTCTTTGCTCTTCCACCAGTTCTTCTCCTTCGCGATCTTGGCCCACTACCTGGAAAGCAGTTGGAGATGACGAATTGGAAAGCGGGAACTCGTCTGCTCACTGATCCAGGTAACCGCCCGATCTTGGCCTCAGATCTTGAAGTAGGCTCCGTAGTTCAGGTTCTTCCCGCTGTTGAAAACCTAGAAGAGCGCCCTTTAAGTGACATTGCAAAAGATCCTGTCCTACTTATTCGTTTACGCCCTCAGGATTTCCAATTAACGGCTGAAAAGCTTGCGATGACCCATGAAGGAATTATTGCATTCTCAAAGATTTGTTCACACATGGGTTGTGCAGTTGCACTCTATGAGCAACAGACAAAACACCTTCTATGTCCATGTCACCAATCTACTTTTGACGTAACACGTGGTGCCAAAGTCATCTTCGGACCCTCAGCTAGACCATTGCCTCAACTCGATATTACGGTTGATGCTGAAGGGTATTTAGTAGCTCGTGCACCATTTAGTGAAGCAGTCGGACCTAGCTTCTGGGAGAGGAACTCACAATGACAACAACTGAAAAAGCAGTTGGAAATGTTGCTAACTTTGTTGACGAAAGGTTGGGTGCTGCTCGCTGGGTAAAGAAATCACTTAACAAGGTCTTCCCTGATCACTGGTCGTTCATGCTCGGTGAAGTATGCATGTATTCATTTGTGATTTTGCTTCTTTCAGGAACTTTCTTAACTTTCTGGTTTGATCCTTCACAAAGAGATGTCATCTATGAAGGCGTTTATGAGCCTCTCAAGGGCTTAAAGATGTCGGCTGCTTATGCCTCAACTTTAGATATCTCATTTGAAGTTCGCGGCGGCTTATTGATGCGCCAAATCCACCACTGGGCAGCAAACATATTTATGGCAGCAATCGTTGCTCACCTTTTGCGCGTTTTCTTTACGGGTGCATTTAGAAAGCCACGTGAGTTCAACTGGATCCTTGGAATTCTTCTACTGACTCTTGGTCTAGTAGAAGGTCTGCTTGGATACTCACTTCCTGATGACTTACTCTCTGGAACCGGACTGCGCATTACTTCAGCGATTATTCAGGCGGTTCCAGTTGTTGGAACATATATTTCATTCTTCTTATTTGGTGGAGGCTTCCCTGGTGTTGGCTTTATCCCCCGCATCTTTACCCTGCATATTTTGATCATTCCTGGAATCTTCCTTGCCGTCATCACAATTCACGTGATGTTGGTTTGGTACCAAAAGCACACACAGTTCCCAGGTGTTGGTCGCACAGAAACTAACGTTGTAGGACACCCCATCTTGCCCGTCTACATGGCTAAAGCTGGTGGATTCTTCTTCGTTGTTTTTGGAATTACCGCGTTCTTATCTGCCGTTGCATCGATTAACCCGATCTGGCTTTATGGCCCGTATACGCCAGGACAGATTTCAGCAGGATCACAACCTGACTGGTACATGGGTTGGCTCGATGGTCTTGTACGCATGGCTCCCCCATTAGAAACACATGCCTTCGGCCACACTATTTCCTGGAACATTCTAATTCCTACATTGATCGTGCCTGGAATCATCTTCACGGGAATGGCGCTCTATCCATTTATTGAAAGTTGGATCACTGGAGATAAGCGTGAACACCACTTGCTAGATCGACCACGCAATGTGCCAAACCGCACCGCCCTAGGGGTCATGTCCATTACTTTCGTAATGATTTCACTGATCAACGGTGGAAATGACATTATTGCAACGAATTTTGATCTATCGATTAACCAAATCATGTGGTTCTCTCGCATAGGGATATTTGTTTTGCCGCCGCTAGCTTTCATCATCACAAAGCGCCTGTGCTTGTCCCTACAACGCGCAGATCGCGAACTTCTTCTTCACGGAGCAGAGTCTGGTCGCCTACTGCGCTTGCCACACGGTGAGTTCGTTGAAGTTCACACACCAATCTCACCAGAGAAGGCTTTCCTTTTGCAATCACACGAACAACTTGTTCCACTTGAGATAGAAGATTTTGATGCTCGTGGTGTGCGCAGACCAGGTGCGCTTAAGAACAAGATTCAGCGCCGTTTAAGCAAGGCCCATGCTGTTTCTGTCCCTAAGGTAACTGAGCAAGAGTTAAAGGAGATCGAGAGCCACTAGTTGGTTTTGCGTATTACAAGCCAAACACCCAGGGCGGTAATTCCTATTCCAAGGAAGCCTTGGGTGTTTACTTTTTCCCCAAATAAAAGATAGGCCTCAAGAGCTGTTGCTGGTGGAATGAGATAAAACAAAGAAGAGACCGAGGCTGCACTGCCGCTATTGAGAAGTCGCAGCAAAAGAAGCACAGCGCCAACAGATAGGGCAAGAATCAACCAGATCATTGCACCAGCAAACTTTGGGGTGAATTGAATATGAGTTCCACCGGTTGCAACAGCGCCAATACCCAAAACCGCACCAGCGGCTAAGTATTGATAAGCCGTTCCAGCCACCATAGGAATACCTGCACCAAACTTCTTTTGCATCAGAGTTGCTGTAGTACTGCCTAATAACGCAACGAAAACACCAGCAATTCCAATCTTGGATACTGAACTATCAAAGGTTGGACCCAGAACTAAAACCACACCAATCAGGCCAGTCACTAGCCCTGCACACTGACTCCAACGAAGTTTTTCACCTAGAACTTTGACTGCCAGGATTGAAACAAATACTGGTTGCAAGCTCGTGATCACTGCTGCAACTCCAGCTGAAACACCTTGAGAGATTGCAAAGAAAACTCCCCCAAGATAAAACGCATGCAGAAATAAACCTATGAGTGAAGATTTGCCAATATCACTACGAGTGAGAGAAATCTGTGCGTGCATGAGGCGCGCGGCAACAAAGAGAATTCCAGCTGCTATGAAGATGCGCAGGGATAAGAAAATGAAGGGATCTGCATAGGGAAGGCCATATTTAGCACCAACAAAGCCAGTGCTCCATAGGAAAACAAACAGGTAAGGCGCTAAGCGTGCGGCGTTAGAATTGGGGTAATCACTTGACATTAGTGCGTTGAAGTCGAAACCGGCTTTTCATACTCTGTGACCATTCCAATAATTGAAATAACAAGAGCCCCTAGTGAGATGACAGTTAGCCACCAACCAATAACTAATGAAAGGGTCATTGCACACATGCTCAAACCAACTGGCAATGGCCACCATGAGTGAGGGCTATAGAAACCAAGATCTCCTGCACCATCTGAAATAAGTGCAGTCATATTATCTTCAGGAAGAATCTGTCCAATGCGGCGCTGTGTGAACCACACATAAAAGCCAACCATGCCAGCAAGTGCTGCGGCAAGGAGCATGCCGCCGATTCCTACTGGCTCACCGCCCACTTGCCAATAAATAACTGTCATCAACACATAGAAAACCGAGAGACCGATAAATAGCTGCCAAGAAACCTTCATAGTTTGTTAGTGCCCTTCAGTCTTAACGTGTGGATGGTGAAGATCAAATGCTGGTCGCTCTGATGAGATACGAGGCATTGAAAGGAAGTTGTGACGTGGTGGTGGACATGTGGTTGCCCATTCAAGTGAGGCCCCATAACCCCAAGGATCATCAACGCCTACTAATGGTGCATTACGTGTGATCCAGATATTAACCATGAATGGAATCATTGAAAACGCTAGTAAGAATGAACCGATTGTTGACACTTCATTCATAAAGGTGAAGCCATCAGTTGGTAGGTAATCTGCATAGCGACGAGGGAAACCCTTAATTCCAACCCAGTGCTGAATAAGGAAAGTGAGGTGGAAACCAAAGAAAGTTGTCCAGAAGTGAATCTTTCCTAGGCGCTCATTGAGCATGCGACCAGTCATCTTTGGCCACCAGAAATAGAAGCCAGCAAACATTGCAAAGACCACAGTTCCAAAGAGAACATAGTGGAAGTGAGCAACCACGAAGTAGCTAGCAGAGACTGCGAAATCAAGTGGCGGTGAAGCCAGGATGATTCCAGTTAATCCACCGAAAAGGAAGGTTACAAGGAATCCCATCACCCAGAGCATTGGTGTTTCAAAAGTAACGTGGCCTCGCCACATCGTGCCGATCCAGTTGAAGAACTTCACACCTGTTGGAACACCGATAAGGAAAGTCATAAATGAGAAGAAAGGCAAGAGAACTTGGCCGGTTGCAAACATATGGTGCGCCCACACTGAAACAGATAGAGCAGCAATTGCGATTGTTGCTGCAATCAAACCTTTATATCCAAAGATCGGCTTGCGGCTAAAGACCGGCAAAATCTCTGTAGCAATACCAAAGAATGGAAGCGCCAAGATATAGACCTCGGGGTGTCCAAAGAACCAGAACAAGTGCTGAAAGAGCATTGCTCCACCGTTTGCTGGATCAAAAAGATGTGTGCCATAAATACGATCCGCTTCGAGCCCGAGTAGAGCAGCTGCAAATGGTGGGAATGCAAGAAGAACAAGGAGTGAAGTCAGCAATACGTTCCAAGAAAAGATTGACATGCGGAACATCGTCATACCTGGCGCGCGCATTGTGAAAATTGTTGTAACGAAGTTAACGCCACCCAGAATTGTTCCGATACCGCTTACTGCAAGGCCTAATAACCAAAGGTCTGCGCCAATTCCTGGTGAATAGGTTGCATTTGAAAGTGGAACATAAACCGTCCAACCAAATGATGCTGCTCCTCCAGGTGAAAGGAATCCGGCAAAGGCCATGATTCCGCCAAAAAGGTAGAGCCAGTAAGAGAGCATGTTAAGACGAGGGAAAGCAACGTCGGCTGCACCGATTTGCAGCGGCATGATCACGTTGGAAAAACCAACGAACAACGGGGTTGCAAACATCAGCAACATAATCGTTCCGTGCATGGTGAAAATCTGGTTGTACTGCTCAGCGCTCAAGAACTGCATTCCTGGGCGGGCAAGTTCAGAGCGCAGCAAGAGGGCTAATAGGCCGGCAATGAGAAACCATGCAAATGATGTGATCAGATACAGGTAGCCGATTGTCTTATGGTCAGTAGATGTAATCCACTTTACAAATGCCTTGCCCTTTATAGCTGGTACTGGAGGCATGTCAGTAATCGTTGGACGTTCTGCATATGTTGTCATGCGCTGCTCCCCTGTAAGGTTTCAAGATAAGCCTGGTACTGCGCTGGTGTTACAACGCGAACTGTGAACAACATTTGCGCGTGACTTCGTCCACACAAAATATTGCATCGGCCAGGATAGTCACCCAGCTTATTAGCGGTGAACTCTAAGTGGTTGGTAACACCTGGCAGATTCTGTATTTGAATCATAAATGCTGGTATCCAGAATCCATGAATAACATCATTAGATGTGATTGTGTAGCGCACTCGCTCGCCCAGTGGCACATAGAGCACAGGTGGCTGTGCAGGAGTTCCAGTGACTAGAGCATCAGGACCAACTTCTGGATAACCAAACTGCCACGACCATTGAATTCCCTCAACGGTAATTTCATGCTTGTAGGTATCTGTCTTTGCAGAAATTATCGTTTCCTTTTTCGCTGTGAAATAGAAAAGAACTGCAACGATGATGAAGGGAATGATTGTGTAGAGAACTTCAACAGGAATGTTGTACTGAGTCTGCTTTGGAAACTCAGGGCTATCTTTTTTGAGGCGGTGGAAAAATGCTGGCCATAAAATCAAAATCAAGGTAAAGATGCCAACAACACCGGCAGCAATCCATGCCCCTTGCCACAGTGATAAAGATTGATCATTAACGCTTGTAAGTCCCTCTTCAAAGCCAAGGCCTGAAACTTTTGAGCAGCCCGTGAGCAAGAGGGCGGGAGTCAGAAAAAGAAGCCCACGAATAAACTTAAGCGTTGTTAACGACATAGGGCTAAGGATAGAGCGCAAAGCGCGCTGGGGTGACATCGGCTTAAGGGGCCATCGTGGTGGTTCGTGTCACAGATTCTTCTGCTTTAGAAATTAAGGTGTGGAGCTATCTCTGCCGCGGCTTTTGCCCCATAAGCATCTTGAAAACGGGCAAGAAATTCAGCACTGGTAAATCGATATTCCTGCGTTCCCATCGTCTCTATAACGTAGGTAGCGATCAGAGAACCTAACTGGGCGCATCTCTCATGGCTCAAACCCCACGCCAGACCCGCAATAAAGCCAGATCTAAATGAATCTCCCACACCTGTTGGATCTGTCTTTGATTTCTCTTGCGGGACTCCCACTTGGACGAACTCACCAGCAGCGTTTTCCACCTTCGCACCCTTTGAACCCAGAGTGACCACACGAATTTTCACATGCTCCAAAATCTCACGATCACTCCAGCCCGTCTTTTGCATGGCCAGGGCTAGTTCGTATTCATTGAGGAATAGGTAAGAGGCGCCATCGATAAGAAGTTTGATCTCCTCCCCGCTCATACGTGCCATCTGCTGGGAAGGATCAGCTGCAAATGCAATGCCTTCGCTTCGACAAACATCAGAGTGATGCAACATGGCCTCTGGATCATCAGGTGAAATCACGACCAAGTCAAAGCGCCCAGTCTTTTCCATGATGGGTCCTAATTCAATGTTGCGAGCCTCACTCATCGCACCTGGAAAAAAGGATGCAATCTGATTGAGGTCATCATCAGTTGTAACCATAAAGTGAGCGGTATACAAAGAGGTTGAAACTAAAGCATGAGATGTGTCAACGCCGTGGCGAGAGAGCCAGGCTTCATAATCTGGCCAGTCTTTTCCAACGGCTGCAATGAGTACTGGATTTAAACCAAGCACTCCCATGCCATAACAGATATTGGCCGCACATCCTCCACGGCGAACATCCAGGCTATCTACAAGAAAGGAGAGTGATATTTTTTCTAATGAACCGGCGACAAATGAGTCAGTAAACTTTCCAGAGAAAGTCATCAAGTGATCTAGACCAACTGAACCCGCAACGCCAATTCTCATATAGCGATACTAGGGCCTTAATTTAACTTTATTAGTTAAATGAATCGCCGCATGCACAAGAACCTGCTGCATTTGGGTTATCAATTGTGAAGCCCTGCTTCTCGATGGTGTCTACGAAATCAACAGTGGCACCCATCAAGTAAGGATCGCTCATCTTGTCCACGATTACCTTGACTGCACCAAATTCACGGACGATGTCGCCATCTTGATTGCGATCATCAAAGTAGAGCTGATAACGAAGACCTGAGCATCCACCAGGTTGTACGGCAACACGAAGATTCAAATCATCGCGGCCTTCTTGTGCCAAAAGCGCAGCTACCTTTGCAGCAGCAACATCGGTTAGGGCAAGACCTGTGGTTGTAACTTCTGTAGTCATTTTCTCTCCTTGTTTAGGCTAAGCCTACCTTTCCCCAACCCCTCACGCGAGTTGTGACTTACCTTGAATATTTGTGGTTTTGCTCATGCCTTCTATAGTTGCCCCATGACTACTGAATCAACTGGCAAAGGCCGCCCAACCCCAAAGCGCAAAGATGCTCAGGCAAAAGTGAAGGTCTCATCCCTTTCCCCTGTTGTGACTAAAGAGCAAAAGCGCACCCAAAAGTTGGCCTCCAGGCAAGATCGCGTGAGCTCGCGTGCGGCATATTTGCGTGGTGAAGAAGGTGCGTTACCACTTCGAGATAGAGGAGCAGAGCGCCGCTTTGTTCGTAACTACGTGGATGCTCGCCGTTCTATCGGTGAGTATTTCCTACCTATTATTTTCATTGTTCTGGTTCTGACTTTGATTCAGATTCCAGTAGTTCAATTCACAGCTATTGCTCTGATGTATGCCGTTCTATTAGCAGCAGTTGTTGACGGAATTTTCTTAGGCCGAAAAATCCAACGCCTAGTCCACGCCAAGCATCCATCATCTAGTACAAAGGGTCTAGCCATGTATGCATGGCTTCGCTCAACACAGATGCGTCGCCTACGTGCTCCGCACCCACAAACCAAAGTGGGCGATGTAGTTAATTAAGCTCTTGGATTGGGGCTGATGTTTTGAGCTGGATCTTTTTCAGGCAGATTACCCAAAGCGCTATCAATTGCTTTCATAGTAGCTGCATCTAGCTTTACTCCAGCGGCCTTCACATTTTCCTTCACCTGAGATGGCTTTGTTGCACCAACGATGGCACTCGAAACATTTGGATTTTGCAAAACCCAGGCCACTGACAGTTGAGACATTGTCAACCCTGCCTTATCTGCAATTGGCTTAAGCTTTTGAACTGCAGTTAAAACATCATCTTTCATCCACTTTGAAATCATTCCAGCGCCGCCCTTTTTATCGGTAGCACGTGAGCCGGCAGGTGGCTTCTTGCCTGGCAGATATTTACCAGTTAAAACACCTTGTGCCATTGGCGACCAGACAATTTGGCCAATGCCCTCTTTTTCTGAAAGCGGAACGACTTCAGCTTCAATCACGCGCCATAGCGCAGAGTATTGAGGTTGGCTGGAAACAAAGCGGTTATAGCCACGGGCATCTTGAATCGTAAGTGCTGCCGCTATTTGGCTTGCAGTCCATTCAGAAAATCCGATGTAGTGAACTTTTCCGGCGCGGATCAAATCATCGAAGGCGCTCAGAGATTCTTCTAACGGTGTTTCAAAATCAAAGCGATGCATTTGATAGAGATCAATGTGATCTGTTTGAAGACGCTTGAGTGATGCGTTACAGGACTCAATGATGTGCTTACGAGAAAGGCCACGATCGTTTTTGCCAGAACCTGTTGGCCAATAGACCTTTGTGAAAAGCTCATATGACTCACGTCGAACACCCTTGAGAGCTTTTCCAAGAACCTTCTCAGCTCGTGTACCTGCATATACATCGGCAGTATCAAAAGTAGTAATTCCACAATCAAGTGCGGTCTTTACACATTTGATTGCGGAGTCAGCTTCAACTTGTGAGCCGTGAGTAATCCAGTTTCCGTAAGAAATCTCGGATACATACATTCCAGTACTGCCAAGGCGACGATATTCCATGCCTAGAACTCTATGGGCTTGCGCGCCGTGTTGCCAACCCCATCACAGTGTGATTACCTACGCACACAACTTAATACGCCCTTCATTGGGGGAAGTTCGGTGAAATTCCGACGCTGACCCGCAACCGTATAGTCGGATTACCTAATGAATGGTTTTAGACAAACACCCGCCGAGGTTTGCGGGGTGTGATCAAAGCATTACTTATTTCATTATTAATTCTGGCTACATCAGTTCTCTTTATCCCTCAATCTCAGGCAGCTTCTAAAGGCTGGCGCTATTGGGGTTATTTCCAAGCTGCACCAGGTGCAACTACATGGACCGCAGCAATGACAGGCCCAACAGTTGATATCGCAGATGGCGCAGTTGAAGGTTGGTCCTTTGTATTTGGCGCTGACGATATCCCCTCACTTGCGCCAGCAGTAAAACCTAACTTTGCAACTATCTGTGCCGGCGTTAAAGGTGACACAGACACTAAGCGAATCGGACTAGTCATTGAGTATGGATCAAAGGCTTGGGCACCCAAAGGTGAATCTCCCAAGAAAACAATCACTACCTGTGTTCGCACGGCTAAGACCTCACAGGGAATTGATGTTCTTGGACAGGTCACAAAGATACGTGCTGCTTCCTCTGGCTTAATCTGCGGCCTTGGTGGTTACCCAGCAAAGGAATGTGGAGTTGAAATCCCAACACCGAAGTCTTTGATTAAGACCAAGTAATTCCTTAATGAAAAAACTTTCATTTCACCCACTGACGTGGTGGATTTTCTCGGCCGCTATTGCCTTTGCAATAGCCCGAGTGAACTCTCCAGTCTTTGCCATTGCGGCAGTGGGTGTTATGTCAGTGATTGTCTTTACGCAACGAGATGACGCCCCATGGGGACGATCCTTTAATGCCACGTTGAAATTATCCATTTGGATCATCTCAATTCGAGCGATTATCGGTGTGCTCATTGGTGTTCCTATTCCAGGAACAACCCTTTTCACTATCCCCCGTCTGCCACTACCTAGTTGGATGCCCGGTATTCGAATCGGTGGTGCGGTGACCTTAGAGCGATTGAGTTCATCGATATCTGAAGGAGTCATCATCTGCGCAATCCTTGTGGTCTTTGGCGCAGCTGCATCTCTGACTAGTCCACATCGTTTACTGCGTGTATTACCGGTCTATATCTATGAATTCGGCATAACTGTTGTCATTGCAACATCTGTACTTCCTCAATTGGTTTCTGCAGTTTCCCGCATACGCATGGCGCAACGTTTACGTGGTCAAAAGACCCACGGGGTTAAAGCTTTCAAACGCATAGCGCTTCCTCTACTCGAGGAGTCACTAGCCAGATCCCTGGATCTAGCTGCTGCGATGGACTCACGAGGCTATGGGATAAGTAAGAAACGATCAAAGTATCGCCCGATCAAATGGGCACGAATTGATGTAACTGTTGTTATTGCTGGCTTAGCCGTTGTGGGTCTTTCATGATTAAGTTTTCTAACGTTTCACTTATCTATCCAAACTCCACGACTACAGTGATTGAAGATCTCACCCTTGAAATTACAGAGGGCGAGTTAGTTCTTGTCATCGGACCAACGGGTTCAGGTAAATCATCATTGCTACGCCTCATTAATGGCCTTGTCCCCCACCACACAGGTGGCATCTTGGCTGGAAGCATTGAGGTTGATGGAATATCAACGGCAGAAGTAAAACCCGGCGGGCTAGCGCATTTGATTGGCATTGTGGGACAAAATCCCATCAATGGCTTTGTGGCAGATACGGTGGAAGAAGAACTTGTCTTTGGAATGGAAGCTCTCAATCTTTCCAATGAAACTATGCGAAAGCGTGTTGAAGAAGTTTTGGACTTAATGTCTTTGTCTAGCCTTAGAAATCGCAGCATTGCAACCTTAAGTGGCGGAGAACAACAACGCGTTGCAATAGCAAGCGCGCTAGTTACCCATCCCAAAGTCTTAGTTCTAGATGAACCGACAAGTGCGCTCGATCCTATTGCCGCTGAAGAAGTGCTTTCGATTCTTCACCGCCTAGTTCATGATTTAAGTCTGACCGTAGTTATTGCAGAACATAAGTTAGAGCGCGTGATTCAATTTGCTGATCGCATTGTTCATATCAATGGCGCAGGCTCTGCTGTGGTTGGAACACCTGAGCAAATCCTGATGAACTCCCCTATTGCCCCGCCCATCGTTGAACTTGCTAGAGCCCTTGGGTTAAAAGAGATTGGCGTTTCGGTGCGAGAGATGCGCCGCATGACGCAAGATTTTAGGGACTCTCATGATGTTATTAAACAAGAAGCTCCAATTAGCTCTACCAAAGCATGTGTAACAGTTAAAGATTTAACTATCTCCTATAGCGGCAAAAATGCAGTGAACTCTCTTTCAGCAACTATCTATGAAAATGAGATCGTTGCCATCATGGGTCGCAATGGGGCGGGCAAAAGCTCATTACTTCGAGCCATCGCTGGGGTCAGTGATAATGCATCGGGTGAAGTAATCGTTAACGGAATTAATTCACAGAAATTACATAGTAAGCAAAGGCGTGAAAACGTTGGCTATATTCCACAAGAGCCAAGTGATCTGCTCTATGGCCAAAGCGTTGCTGAAGAATGCAAGCAAGCAGATCATGACAATGAAGCTCAAAGCGGCACTACTTATGCCCTCCTTGCCCAACTCGTTCCTGG
Source organism: Actinomycetota bacterium (assembly GCA_041181205.1). GTDB lineage: Bacteria > Actinomycetota > Actinomycetes > Nanopelagicales > Nanopelagicaceae > Planktophila. The sequence goes on from JBEGPY010000006.1 coordinate 19,217, forward strand.
AATATCAGCACAGACACATCCACGTGACTTATCTGAGGGACAGCGCTTAGGTTTAGCTCTAAGTGTGGTGCTGTCGGCTAACCCACACCTGCTTATCTTGGATGAGCCAACTAGAGGCCTTGATTATCAGGCAAAACGCGTCTTAACAAAGATACTCATTGATTTTGCTCGAGTCTTTAATCGCAGCGTGATCATCGCTACACACGATGTTGAACTTGTTGCTGAATTAGCTACTCGCACAATCTTCGTTGCAGATGGTGACATCGTTGCCGACGGACCAACAATTAATGTGCTTCTCTCTTCTCCAGCATTTGCGCCACAGGTTTCTAAGATCATGTCACCGCAGCCCTGGTTAACCGTTGGCGATGTTGTCCGAGCCATTGAGGCACATAGCTAATGCGCACTAATGACGTAGTCAGATTCTCTCCTCTTGGCACAGCAGTACTAACTCTGGCTTCTTTGATTTCTGCTGCAGGATTTCTCTGGCCCTTTTTTTATAACGGGCAATCACTGCCTCGCACACAACTCTTTTTTTGGGCCGCACTTACTCTGGCCTTCTTTTTAGTAGTTATTCAGATATCTAACTCGGCCCTGGATGCGAAATCAGTTGCACTATTGGGTGTTTTGTCCGCGCTGATTGCAGCCCTTCGCCCGCTAGGTGCAGGAGCTGTTGGAATTGAACCGATGTGGTTTATTTTAATTCTCAGCGCTCGTGTCTTTGGCCCATCATTTGGGTTCATCTTGGGACTTACATCAATGTTTATTTCAGCCCTTCTTACCGGCGGTTTTGGTCCATGGCTGGGTTATCAAGTATTTGCAGCGGCTTGGATAGGTATGGCCGCTGGCATGCTTGGTGGTAAAAAACTCAGAGGTTGGAAAGAGATTTCGCTTCTGATTTTCTTTGGCATCATCGCTGCACAGATATTTGGAATCCTGATGGATCTACAGTTCTGGCCTTGGGCGCTAGGTGCCGATACCCAGTTGTCATATATTGCCAATGGAGCAATAAGTGAGAATCTCTCTCGCTTCTTTATCTTTCACTTTGCAACCGCTATGGCATGGGATATTCCTCGGGCTGTATTTACAGCCCTTCTTTTAGCACTCTCAGGCAGTGGGGTCTTATCGGCGCTACGGAGAACTAAGACCCGTGCTGCTTTCTTGCAGCCAATTGAATTTATCGAACGTGTGAAGGCATAAAAGGAAGTTTCACCACTTCAACCATTGAGTCCCGGCCGCGCACATCGATTACTAAGTGATCACCGATCTTCACAGATGAATCAAGGAGTGCAATACCTATTCCGACTTTAAGCGATGGTGAAAAGGTCCCACTCGTTACTTCACCCAGGACTGCGCCATCCTTTGTTTTCACACTCATTCCGCCGCGGGGAATTCCTCGGTCCAGAGATTTCACTACAACGCTTCGGCGCTTTGCCCCTTGAGCTTTTTGAGATTTCAAGACAGTAGATCCTAAGAATTCACTCTTATCCCAACCGATAGCCCACGTTGCACTTGCTTCCACCGGAGTGATCTCTAATGAGAGCTCATGACCATGAAGTGGATAGCCCATCTCAGTGCGCAACGTGTCTCTGGCACCCAAGCCACACACCAATCCACCAACTGGCTCTATCGCTGCCACGATTGCATCCCAGACCTTTGAAGCATCTGCAGTTTTAGGAAGTAGTTCATAACCAAGTTCACCTGTGTAACCGGTGCGGCAGAGAATTACTTCTGCGTCGCCAATATTGACCTTGTCAAAAGCCATGTAATCAATATTGGTATCTACGCCCAGTGATTGCATGACTTGCGGTGCTAGTGGTCCCTGCAGCGCAATAACTGCATAGTCGGTGTGCAAATTGGTAACGGTAATTCCAGCTGGAACATGGGCCTGCAGAGTCGCAACCACATCAGTGGTATTTGAAGCATTTGGAACTAAAAAGAAATCATCTTCACTATTGCGATATGCGATGAGATCATCGATAACCCCGCCCTTTTCATTACAGAGCAGGGTGTATTGGGCGAAACCATTTCCAATTCGACCTAGATCATTAGTGAACATAGAGTTGAGGAACTCCAGCGCACCTTTTCCAGTCACACTTGCTTTGCCTAAATGCGAAACATCGAAAATTCCTACCTTTTCACGGACCGCAGCGTGTTCAGCCAGTACTCCAGCCCCTACATACTCAATGGGCATCAGCCAACCCCCAAAATCAGCCATCTTGGCATTTCGGGCTAGATGCTTGTCATGTAAAGGAGAACGCTTCATAGTGTGAAACCTACCAATACATCTATTACGCTGACGCCTATGACAACACTCAAAATCTCAGATGGCCTCGTTAAAGATGATCTCCTTGTTGTGGGACTGGTTAGCACCAACACAAAAGGTGGCATCGCCATCGAATCAGGTGATTTAGCTCTTGATTCAAAATCGCTTTTAGCGTCTTTGCTTGAGATGGGTGCAACTGGAAAAGCAGATGAAGTAACAAAGATGCCTGGTGGACCAGCACGCTTGATGGTCTTCACAGGTCTTGGCGCTAAGTCATCGACTTACTCACATGAGATTTTGCGTAGAGCTGCAGGTAGTGCCGCCAGAGCCTTAGCTGGAAATGCCGGAGCAACTTTTGCCCTTCCCACGCGCGATCTTGCAGGTGTGAGCGCCGTTGCAGAGGGCGCGGCACTCGGAGCGTATGTGTTTAATGAGTTCCGTGGCTCGACAAAGGCCGATCACAAGAGCGCGTTAAAATCAGTAACAATCTTTTCAAAGCTTGCTGGAAAGAGTGAAGCTAAAGAGATCACCATTCGCGCAACAATTATCGCTAAGTACACCCATCTTGTGCGAGATCTGGTTAATACTCCCCCTAGCCATTTATATCCGGAGACGTTTACTAAGAAATTAACTGCAAGTGTTACAGCAGCCGGTGGTGTCAAAGCTGGATTAAAGGTAACTATCTGGGATGAGAAGCAACTTAAATCTCAAGGCTTTGGTGGAATTATTGGAGTAGGCCAAGGTTCAGCTAATCCCCCACGTTTGCTTCATATTTCATACACTCCTAAAGCTAAAAACGTTAAACGCTTTGCCTTCGTTGGCAAAGGAATCACTTTTGATACAGGTGGACTCAATCTCAAGGCCGGCCTCGGTATGGAAGCAATGAAGTGCGATATGAGCGGTGCGGCAGCGGTATGTGCTGCAACGTTGGCTGTGGCAGAACTTGGTCTACCTGTAGCAATTGAATGCTGGGCTCCACTTGCTGAAAATATGCCAAGTGATACAGCAACTCGTCCTAGCGACGTCATCACAATCTTTGGTGGAAAAACCGTTGAAGTCCTTAATCCTGATGCTGAAGGCCGTTTAGTACTTGCAGATGGATTAATGAAGGCCCAATCAAGTAAAAATAAGCTAGATGGAATCATCGATGTGGCAACGTTGACTGGCGCACAAGTAATTGCACTTGGAACTCGCACGGGTGCGGTCATGACAAACAATCAAAGTTTTAGTGATGCATTTATTGCCATTGCAAAAGAGACTGGTGAGCAGTTCTGGCCAATGCCATTGCCTGAAGAACTCCGTGCATCATTGGATTCACCGGTTGCAGACCTTGCAAACATCGGAGACCGAATGGGTGGCATGTTAGTTGCTGGTCTATTCCTGAAAGATTTTGTAAACCCAGAGCTTCCATGGCTACACCTTGATATTGCAGGACCTGCCTATAACGAGGCAAAGCCCCATGGCTACACCCCAGTTGGCGGAACAGGGATAGCCCTCCGATCACTTGTGACATTGGCCGAACAAGCCTAAATCTGCGCATATGCATTGGGAGGTTTGACCCTCTTTGAGGCAAGATAGGCACCTAGCCCGTATGGGTTCTTGAGAGGAGCTGTTCATTGTCTCAATTTGATCTTGTCATCCTTGGTGGTGGCAGCGGGGGTTATGCCGCAGCGTTACGCGGCTCGCAATTGGGTCTTTCAGTAGCCCTGATCGAATCAGACAAAGTCGGCGGCACATGTTTGCACCGTGGGTGCATTCCAACCAAAGCGCTTCTCCACTCAGCTGAAATCGCAGATGGTGCACGCGATGGTGCGCACTTTGGAGTTAAGTCCACTTTTGATGGCATCGATATGGCCGGAGTTAATTCATA
>JBEGPY010000007.1:0-19353 GCA_041181205.1 Actinomycetota bacterium
GAAAAATTAACTAAGCCAATATTTATTGTAGTCTGGCCATCATCGAATTTACCTATGGGTACTTTGGAAATAAACTGAGCTGCTGGAAGAAGAGAGTTTTTGCCTTCTTCTGGTCGAGAAGCATGAGAAGCTTTGCCGATAAATTTGGCTTTAAAATTGTAGATAAATGGGGAAGAAACAATAATTCTACCAAAGGGCCGGGAGTAATCAAACAAAATACCAAAACGTCTTATTATGATACCAAAACAGGCACTTTGGCCGCTGTTAACTATTTCAAACAAAGGGCAAAAATAATTTCCGTTGATGGCAGCGTCGGTGTAAAAGAAGTATCGGAAGATCTTTTAAAGAAACTTGCTTCCCCAATCGCGCTTGCGCAGCCGATGAATGTGGAAGTGACACACCAGCGGCTTGAAAAGCACGCATTGTTAATCCCGAGCAATCCCAGGTAAGTAGCCCGGCTGATCCAAATACATAGCGATCACCGATTTGCTTGAGAGCATATTTGATAGCCACTCCCGCACGTCCAGAAACACCAGAGAGGGCGCGAGCTTCGGCTTGAGAATTTGCCTGATCTGCATCTTCTTCTTCTGCCGCCAATTTTGCTAAACGCTCTCGCTCAGCTTTTGTTAACTTAGAAAGTAGAGCCTCTGCTTGAGCTAGCTTTTCTTGGGCCATTGCAGATTGGGCCTTAAATCTCTTTTCAGCAGCCACTACTAGGGCCAACTTGTCATTGACAGTTAATGTTGTTGCACTCAAACGTTGTTGAGCCGCTTCATACTTTCGAAGTTGGGCAGATTTGCGCCGACTAATAGCATCGAGAGCACCAGCTGAGGATAGGTAAAGTGTTGGGTTAGAGGAAAAGAGAAGCTCAAGTGATTGACCTAAACCACCAGCCTTGTACTGCTCGATTGCGATGGTGCCTAAAGATTTTTGGAGTGCTGAGAGAGTCTCTCCTTGGACGGCAGCTTTAGCTTTAATGCCATTGAGTGTGCGAGTAAGTGCAATTAACTTTACTTTTGCTTCTTGGGCACCTTCGGCCGCAGTTGTGGCTTCTTCTTCTAGAAATCGCACCTTTGCTTGAATCTCAGCCAACGTAGGCGCGGCATGTGCAGGGGCTGCTAACCCAACCGTCAGGGCTAGAGCCACAACGGCGTGAGGAAGGATGCGCCAACACATGGTTACAGGCTATCGAGGCTTAAGACAACATCTCAACTTCTAAGCGTGATTTACGCCTGAGAATTCTCGCAGAATCTGCGATAGTAGGACAAATGAGCACAGTTGCATCGCTAGTAGTTGGGCGAGATGGGTCTACATCAAAAGAAAACAGCTCTAACGGAGTTTCCTCCGATGCCGATCGCAAAGCTTTTCTTGCAAGGCGTCGCAAAGTCGATTGTATTTTAATTGGTGGAAATACCGCTCGTCATGAGCCCTATAAACAAAGCCCAGTGCCTTTAGTAATTCTTTCACGATCAACTATTAATCCAGTTGTTGGAAATGACTTGTCGCATTTATGGAATATGCCTGCGGCAGAGGCGCTAGCAAAGGCTAAATCACAATTCGGGGAGCGAATTCTCATTGAAGCGGGGACATCCATTATTTTTGAACTTATTGATCAGGGATTAATTGATCAGCTAGAACTCAGTGTCACTCCTGTGACCGGCGGTGATCACACTATTGATTGGCAAGCTCTGCTCAATAGATTTGCCCAACATACTCATACGCACGTTGATGGTACTGATTTCTACGTCGCGCACAACTAGAAAGCAGAAATAAGAGCAACACCGCTAACAGCTAAAGCAATCCCAATGTATTGCACTTTCTGTAAACGCTCATGCAAGAACTTAAATGCTAGTATCGCAGTTGCAATTGGAAAGAGTGAACCTAAGACCATTGCAATTGAAACTAAGCCCTTAGTGCAAGCAACACCGAGCAAGACATTGGCTAAGAAATCTGCTACACCGATAAAAATAAGTGAGGGATATTCCTTTTTAGAAAATCCACCCATTGTGTGGAATTTGAGTGCTAGAGCAACAGTGACAATGAAAGTTGCCCCACGCATTGAAACCATGGTCATGAGGGCACTTGATTGCGAACCAATCGAGATTGACGTTAATGCTATGCCAAATCCAAATGCTGCACCTAATGCAAGAAGCAAAGGTTTAATGGGAAGGCCTTGAGAGAGCTCTGGCCCGCTGGCACAAAAAACTCCCACCAATGCCATAACTACACCAATAGAAGTGATTGTTGAAAGTCTGTCACCGTTGATCAATGCATACGTCAGGGGAATGACCACGCTCATTGAACTTATGGGTGAGACAACGCCCATACGCCCAGTAGATAAACCTGCGTAAAGACAGAACAAACCGAAATATCCAAACAGGCCTGCAACAATTCCAGGGATTAAATATCCACCTTCACCAAATGCATCTGCGTGCCACGCACCAGAAATAAACATTATTACAACACCAAAAACTAAACCAACAACTTGTGAAAAACCAAGGACAGCTAAAGGCGCATGTTTTTTGCTTAATCGACCACCTTCAAAATCAGCAGTTCCCCACAATATGCTTGAGAGAAGTGCAAGAATTGATGCCATAGGCGCAAGGGTAGCGCCCTGCCTCCCATGAAAAGCACTTCCTACTGTTTATTCTTAAGCAGTGGATGCCATTGGATTCGAAGATTTAGTTAACTCCTTACGCGCTTTTACACCGCGTGCTGAAATCGTTTTAGAAGAAGTTCCAGCCCCACAAAAACTAGCAACATATGCCTTTGCCTTTTCAGCCGATGTTAGCAATGGCTTATTAGGCGATGATGAAGATGAAATAGCTTCAGGTCGATTTGTCTTATTACATGAGCCTGGTGGGCAAGACACATGGGAAGGTGAATTCCGTTGCGTGACTTTCGTTCGCGCAGATGTAGACACTGTGATGCAACAAGATCCACTTCTGCCAGAAGTTGGCTGGAGTTGGTTTCTTGAAGCCTTAGAAAGGCAAGAGTGCTCACTTGCTGCACCCAGTGGAACTGTTACACGAGTTTCCAGTGCCTCATTCGGAAAACTTTCTCCTCGAAATGATGAATCAGAGATTGAGATTCGTGCTTCATGGACCCCTACAATTGCTGATCCTATTGAAATAGTGAAACACATTGCTGGATGGTGCCGCTTAATTACCGATGTGGCTGGACTCGAACCGATTCCTGATGGGGTATCAACTATTGCATCTGCCAAACGTCGTTAAGCCCATCTATGTCTGAAGAGATAACTGCAGTACCGCTGCTCACACCCGCCGGTGGTACGCCACCAGTAATCGATAGCGAAACGGCATTTAAAAACGCATTGCAGCAGCTCGCACATGGTTCTGGTCCTTTTGCTGTTGATGCTGAACGAGCGTCAGGTTTTCGATACAGCGCACGTGCTTACTTAATTCAAATTAAACGCACCAACGGTGGGTTACACCTCATTGATCCCATCGCCTTTGGACCTGGCCATCCACTTATGTTTGAACTCAATGATTTACTCAATACCGATGAAGTTATCTTGCATGCGAGCACACAAGATCTGCCCTGCCTTCGAGAGTTAGGAATCAACCCAGCGCGCCTATTTGATACTGAATTAGGGGGGCGAATTGCAGGCCTGGCCCGTGTGGGACTTGGCCCGCTTTTGGAATCTCTGATGGGTGTTTCACTTGCTAAAGAACACAGTGCTGCAGATTGGTCTGTGCGCCCATTGCCCCAGGACTGGCTCACATATGCAGCATTAGATGTTGAACTACTGGTTGAGCTGCGCGATAAAGTTGAAGCATTATTAGTTGATGCTAAAAAAGATTCCTGGGCCCAGGAAGAGTTTGCTTCAATTCTCTTGGCCCCTCCTCCGCCACCTCGAATAGATCCATGGCGCAGAACTTCTGGAATGCACAAAATTAAGCGCCGTGATCAATTAGCAATTATCCGCGAACTCTGGATTACTCGCGATGAGATTGCGAAGTCGCAAGATATCGCTGGTGGCAAACTGCTCAATGACTCGGCAATAGTTGAGATTGCACTTAACCCAGTTGCTACCAAGAAAGAGTTTGAAAAAGTATTGCGCCCACTTGGGCTTCGGGCACGCTGGCTAGAGAATTTAAAGATCTGGCTAGAAGCTGTGGCGCGCGCTGTTGCATTGGAGGAAAAGGATTGGCCTGCACTTCGGACTAACGCTGACACATTGCCACCTATTAAGTTATGGCGAGATAAGTTTCCAGAAAAATACGCACCTCTTTCACATGCTCGTGTGCGCATAGAGAAAATTGCCGAAGAAAATAACATTCCAATTGAAAACCTCATTACCCCCGAAATTGTTCGACGTATGTGTTGGGCTCCCCCAGCTCCTTCCACTTCTCAAGCATCCCCGCAGATCGTTCGGGAACATTTGCTCTCACTGGGAGCCAGAAAATGGCAGGTAGATCTGGTGGCAGAGGCCATTACGGCCGCCCTTTTGGAGAAAGAGGCTGTGCCTACGCCTGAACCTGTGCCTGAAACCACACCCGAGGAAGCCTGAATTACGCAACATAAGAGTTGCGTAAATACCCTCAACCCTCTAGATTTTAATCCATGTTGAGCACATTTATCATCGCCCTTCGCGAAGGACTTGAAGCTGCCCTGATTATTGGCATCTTGGTCGCCTATATTCTCAAAAGCGAGCGCAGGCAGCTACTTCTTCCACTGTGGAGCGGTGTTGCTGCGGCCATCGTTGGAAGTATCGGACTAGGTCTAGTTCTCTCCAGAACCTCCGAGGAGTTATCTGAGCGCGCTGAGGAGATCTTTGTAGGAACAACTTCCTTTTTAGCTGTTGCACTTGTTACGTGGATGGTTTTTTGGATGAAGCGAACTGCTCGTACTTTAAAGGCAGAGCTACACGGCAAAGTTGATTCAGCTTTGCGCACAGGGCCACTAGCCCTTGCTGGGGCAGCGTTTTTCGCTGTTATTCGTGAAGGTCTAGAAACTTCGCTCTTTGTTTACTCAAACTTTAAAACAGTTGCAAATACACGCAGCTCGGCACTGGGATTAATTCTTGGCTTTGCAGTTGCGATCTCGCTTGGTTATTTGATTTTCAAATCAGCTATCAAACTCGACTTAGGCAAGTTCTTCCGTTTCACCGGAGTTGCTCTAGTTGTTGTTGCAGCAGGAGTTCTTTCATATGGAGTTCATGAGTTCCAAGAACTGGGTTGGTTTCCTGGTGGAGAGTCATACGCCTGGGATGTTTCAAGCCTGATCCCATCTGACTCATTACTGGGCGCAACACTCGGTGGCCTTGTGGGCTTTGATAACTCCACATCGTGGTTACAGCTGGGAATTTGGGCTATCTACCTCACCACTGTCCTTAGGGCTTATCTCTCAAAGCCTCGCACGCCTGCGCTCACACCAGCCTAAGCGCTGTCACAAATCCTTACTGGCGGGTAACATAACCGCTATATCCGCCCCTAGTAAAGGATCACTATGTCTCGCACAGTTGTCTTAGTCGATGCCGTTCGCACGCCCTTTGGAAAAGCTGGAGGGATGTATGCAGGAACACGTGCCGATGATTTGATGGTGCGCGCAATTCGCGGACTTTTAGATAGAAATCCAAATGTTGACCATAGTGCAATCGATGATGTCGCTATCGCTGCTGCAACACAAACAGGTGATCAAGGAATGAACATCGGCCGCAGTGCCACACTTCTAGCTGGACTACCAAATACCGTGCCGGGTTATTCAATTGATCGCTGGTGTGCTGGTGCGCTAACAGCTGTTACAACAATTGCAGGTGCTATCGCTTTTGGATCAAATGATATTGCAATTGCGGGCGGCGTTGAACATATGGGAAATCATCCAATGGGTGAACTTATGGATCCTAATCCTCGTTACTTAGCTGAAAAGATTGTTGAGCAAGATGCACTTGCAATGGGTTCAACGGCTGAAAGACTCCATGATCGCTTCCCAACTATCACAAAAGAGCGTGCTGATAGGTATGCACTTAATTCACAACTTAAAACAACTAAGGCATATGAAGCTGGTTTAATTCAGCGAGATCTCATTCCTATGGCTGCACGTAATGCAGAATTGGGTTGGACAATTGCAACAGTAGATGAGGCACCTCGTCCAACAACAACTATGGAAGGTCTAGCTGGACTTAAGACTCCATTTAGACCAGCAGGTCGAGTCACAGCTGGAAACTCATCTGGCTTAAATGACGGTGCAACTGCCGCCCTCCTTGCCAGTGAGGAGAAAGCAAAAGAACTTGGACTGAGCGTTAAGGCGCGATTAGTTACTTATGCATTTGCTGGTGTGGAACCTGAAGTAATGGGCTTTGGACCAGTTCCTTCAACAATTAAAGCGCTCAAGCAAGCAGGACTTAGCATTGAAGATATTGGACTCTTTGAAATCAATGAGGCTTTTGCGGTGCAGGTATTAGCTTTTCTTGAGCATTTTGGGATTGCAGATGATGACGCCCGAGTTAATCCATTTGGCGGAGCAATTGCAGTCGGGCACCCACTTGCCTCTTCTGGTGTTCGCTTGATGCTCAATTTGGCACGATCTTTTGAAGACCACCCAGAGGCTCGCTATGGCTTAACAACAATGTGTATCGGTCTTGGCATGGGTGGATCTGTTATTTGGGAAAATCCACACTTTAATGGTCAGGTGAAATAAGTGAGCGCAGATATCAAACTCCCAGAAGGTGCACCTGAAGAGGTTGTCACTCAAGCCCTAGTACGACACGTTGATTTAAGCGCATTTGGTGCCAAAGGTGTCTTGGCTCTCATTACTTTAGATAACGCACTTGATCATAATCGCCCTAATACTTTTGGCCCTCAATCACTTCTTGCATTAGATGCAGCAATTACTGCTGCTACTGCGATTAAGCCAGCTGCCATTGCAATTACTGGTAAGCCCTTTATTTTTGCCGCAGGTGCTGATTTATCTGCCCTTTCCTTTATTACCAATCGTGAGCAATCACTTGGCATAGGTAAATTAGGCCATGATGTTTTTCGCCGCTTAGGTGAATCAAGCATTCCAACTTTTGCTTTTATTAATGGTTTGGCACTCGGCGGTGGCCTTGAAGTTGGATTACATTGCCACTACCGCACACTGGCCTCCACAGCATTTACTGGTTTGCCTGAAGTCTTCCTTGGATTAGTTCCAGGTTGGGGCGGTGCAACTATTTTGCCTAAACTCATTGGCCCAGAGCGCGCCGTGCAAGTAATTATGTTAAACGCACTTAACAACAACACCATGATGAAAGCAAAAGATGCCCTCAACCTCGGTGTAGTAGATGCTGTGTATGAACCATCTGATTTCCTAGAGCGCTCAATTGCATTTGCAGCTAGTGTTTTAAATGGCACAACTAAAATCGAGCGCAAGGACTACAGCCAAGATCCGGCGTGGGAAAGTGCTCTGGCAACTGGCAAGGCTGCTGCGCTCAAGAAATATGGCGGCGCTGAAATAGCATCTCCTATGAAAGCGATTGAACTTATTAGTGCAGCTAAGGGCAACACTTTAGGTGAAGGCTTTGATGCTGAAGATCTAGCACTTGCTGACTTAACTATGAGTGATCCCCTGCGCGCATCCCTCTATGCATTTAACGTTATTCAAAAGAAGCGCAAGAAAGTTGAAGGTGCTCCAAAGCCAGCTCTAGCTCGCAAGGTGGGCAAAGTAGGCGTTGTTGGCGCCGGACTGATGGCATCGCAGTTAGCACTACTTCTTCTCCGTAATTTGAAGTGTCCAATTGTTATGACAGATATTGATCAGGAGCGTGCTGATAAAGGCGTGGCCTGGGTCAAAAATGAATTAGCCAAACTAGTTGAGAAAAAGCGTATGAGCGCAGAGTCTGCTGCCCGCTTAACTCTACTTATTTCAGGTTCATCAGATCAAAATACGTTTGCAGGATGCGACTTCATTATTGAAGCCATCTTTGAAGAGCTATCACTCAAGCAAGAACTCTTTAAGAAGCTTGAGACGATTGTTTCACCAGAGTGTGTTCTAGCCACAAATACTTCATCTCTATCAGTGGAGCGGATGAGCGAAGGTCTAAAAAATCCTGAACGCGTTGTTGGTTTCCACTTCTTTAATCCAGTTGCAATCATGCCTTTACTTGAGGTTGCACGAACAAGTAAGACTGATGATGCGACAACAGCAACTGCAATCTCTGTGGGCAAGGAACTCAAGAAAACAATGATCATCTGTAAAGATGCCCCTGGTTTTGTAGTTAACCGCTTGTTAACTCGCTTCATGGGCGAAATCACCGATGCAGTAGATGAAGGCACTGCACCAGAGGTAGCCGATAATGCAATGCGTTCAATTGGTTTCCCAATGTCACCTTTCCAACTTCTAGATCTAGTTGGTCCTGGAGTTGCTTTGCATGTGTCTGAAACTCTGCATGCAAATCTTGGTGATCGCTACCGTATTTCGCCAACGATGTCGGCAATGGTTAAGCAAGGCGTTCGAAACTTCTATGTTAAAAATGAAGATGGAAGCATTGGCGCAAACCCTGCAGCTCTTGCACTTATTCACAAAGGTGATTCACCATCAACTGCTGAGCAAGTTCGTAGCCGCGCATTAACTGCCCTTGCCGTTGAAGCTCGAATGATGCTTGATGAAGGTGTTGTTTCAACTGCCGCTGAGATTGATCTCTGCATGTTGATGGGCGCAGGATGGCCAATGCACTTAGGTGGAATCTTGCCTTACTTGGATCGTGAAGGTATTAGCGAGGCTGCTTGCGGTCAGCGTTTTCATCCGAAGGCAGTTGCATCTCTTCCTTGAGAGTACTGCTCCATTCAACAACGCTGCGTGAAATGTTTTGAGCTGTAATTCCAATATCGCTCAAAATTTGGCCACGCTTTGAGTGTTCAATAAACTCAAGTGGAACACCCATGGAATGAAGTGGAATGAGAACTCCGGCATCTCTAAACATTTCAGAGATCGAACTGCCAATTCCAGCGTGTCTAATTCCATCTTCTAGGACTACAACACTCTTATACCGCTCTGCCATACGCACTAATGAATCTGGCAATGGCTTCACCCAACGTGGATCAATGACTGTCACGCCAACACCTTCGCGATATGCAGAAGATGCAGCTTCAACTGCAATTGCAGCCATAGCTCCAACACTAATCATCAACACATCTGCACTCTCTCCGCGATACAGGACATCTATTCCATCACGACGCTCGAAGGCAGGAATGTCTTCTTGAACAGCTCCCTTTGGAAAGCGCACCATAGACGGAGCATCGTTAATTGCAACAGCTTCGCGCAAAAGCTCCTTAAGACGTGCACCATCTCTAGGAGCTGCAACATGCATTGTTGGAACAATTCCAGTTAATGCCAAGTCCCAGATACCGTGGTGTGATGGTCCATCATCACCTGTGACACCTGAGCGATCTAGAACAAAAGTAACTCCAGCCTTATGCAGCGCAACATCTAAGAGCAATTGATCAAACGCTCGATTTAGAAATGTTGAATACACCGCAACAACTGGGTGTAGCCCTGTGAAAGCTAGACCGGCTGCGCTAGTCACCGCATGTTGTTCAGCGATGCCCACATCAATAGTGCGCTCTGGATATGCAGCCTGGAATTGATCTAAGCCAGTTGGTCCAAGCATGGCAGCAGTAATTGCCACAATATCTTTACGTGTCTTTCCAATTTCAACTAATTCCTGCGCAAATACCTTTGTCCAGGAAATTCCACTCTTTGCCAGAGGCTCCCCTGATTCAGGATCAATGACTCCTACGGCATGGAACTTCTCAGCTTCATCTGCAACGGCGGGCTTATGGCCCTTACCTTTTTCAGTTATGGCATGGAGAAGAATTGGAGCGCCATACTCTTTAGCTTGGCGCAAAGCTCTTTCCATCGCAGCAATGTCATGTCCATCGATTGGGCCAAGATACTTAAGACCCAAATCTTCAAACATGCCTTGAGGGGCAACAATGTCCTTGATTCCTTTTTTCACTCCATGCAGAGTTTCATAGATTGGCATGCCAACAACCGGGGTCTTATGAAGAACCTCTTTGCCCCAATCAAGAAACTTCTCATATCCACTCGTTACACGCAGAGTTGAAAGATAGGTAGCAACTCCACCAATAGTTGGTGAATAAGAGCGCTCATTGTCATTTATGACTATAACTAGGTTTCTCTTTTGTTCAGGGGCAATATTATTTAAAGCTTCCCAAGACATGCCGCCTGTTAACGCGCCATCTCCAACTACCACTACTACATGTCGATCCTTGGCACCTTGCAATGAGAAACCTCTAGAAATTCCATCGCCCCATGAAAGTGCTGTTGAGGCATGTGAATTTTCAATGACATCGTGTTCGCTCTCTTTGCGATTTGGATATCCAGAAATTCCACCTCGCTGACGCAAAGTATCAAAAGCGCCACCACGACCAGTTAACATTTTGTGAACATAGGATTGATGCCCTGTATCAAAAACAATAACATCCTTAGGTGATTCAAAAACTCTGTGAATTGCAACCGTAAGTTCCACGACACCCAAGTTTGGGCCTAAGTGGCCACCAGTCTTTGATACTTTTTCAATTAGGAGTGCTCGAATCTCTGCACTGAGTTCAATGAGATCTTCCTGAGAGAGTGCGGCCAAATCGGCTGGGGAGTTAATCTGGCTCAACATGGCGTTAAGTTTAGGCGCTTATGCGTTTAAGAGCGAGCGAAGAACGTACTGCATGATTCCACCGTGGCGGTAGTAATCGGCTTCTCCCGGGGTATCTATGCGCACGGTTGCAGCAAAGCTCTTATTTCCAGCAGTAACTGTGAGCTCTTTTGGAACTCCCCCGGTATTGAGTGCTGTGATGCCGCTAATTGAAAATACTTCCTCGCCAGTTAGGCCAAGTGATTGAGCGCTTTCACCACTTTTGAATTGAAGAGGTAGTACTCCCATTCCAATCAAGTTCGAGCGGTGAATACGTTCAAAACTTTCAGCAATTACTGCGCGAACACCAAGCAATGCAGTTCCCTTGGCAGCCCAGTCACGTGAAGAACCAGAGCCATACTCTTTACCAGCCAGAATCACCAACGGTGTTCCTGCGCTTTGATAAGCAACTGATGCTTCATAAATAGTTGATTGCGTTCCATCGGTTGCAAAGTTGCGAGTGAAACCACCCTCAACGCCATTGAGCAACAAATTCTTAAGGCGAATGTTGGCAAAAGTACCGCGAATCATTACTTCGTGATTGCCTCGACGAGAGCCATACGAGTTGAAATCTTTACGATCAATTCCATGTTCTGCCAAGTATGTGCCAGCAGGTGAATCAGCTTTGATATTGCCTGCAGGTGAGATGTGATCAGTTGTTACTGAATCGCCAAGAACTGCTAGGACTCGTGCTCCTGAGATATCAACTACTGGAGTTGGTTCTTTTGGCATTGCATCAAAGTAGGGAGGTTTTCTCACATAGGTTGACTTAGGATCCCATTCAAAAACCTTACCAACAGGAGTCGCTAATGCCTTCCAGCGATGATCTCCATCAAAGACTGAGGCATAGTCTTTTGTGAACATGGCTGATGAAATGGAAGAGTCAATCACGGATTGAATTTCAGCAGGTGTTGGCCAAATATCAGCTAAGTAGACATCTTTGCCGTTTTGATCTTTTCCTAGGGAGTCCTTTTCAAAGTCATGATCCATCGTGCCGGCAATTGCATAGGCCACAACTAATGGAGGTGAGGCTAAGTAGTTCATCTTCACATCAGGACTAATGCGTCCCTCAAAATTTCGGTTACCTGATAGCACCGCTGTTACAGCTAAATCTGAATCATTGACAGCCTTACTAATTTCAATAGGTAGTGGGCCTGAGTTACCAATACAAGTGACACAACCGTAACCAACTAAGTGAAAGCCCAAAGCCTGCATGTATTGTGTTAAGTCAGCACGATCATAATAATCAGTAACTACTTTGGATCCTGGGGCAAGAGTTGTCTTAACCCAAGGCTTTGATTTCAAGCCTTTTTCAACTGCCTTCTTAGCTAGAAGTGCAGCACCAATCATTACTGAAGGATTTGAAGTATTTGTGCAAGAAGTAATGGAAGCAATAACCACATCTCCATTTTTCACGCGCGTGGATCCTGCCTTTACTTCTTCTCTCGATGTCTTGTCAGAGAAGTAAGTTGGCAAAATCTTTTCAAAAGCTAGCTTTGAATCACTTAATGAGATGCGATCTTGCGGACGCTTGGGACCAGCAATAGATGGCACCACAGTTGAAAGATCTAGAGCAACATGCTCAGAAAAACGTGGCTCAACAGAAGGGTCATGCCACAAACCCTGCTTTTTTGCATACTGTTCTACTAAAGCAACTTGTTCATCACTTCGCCCAGTTAGGCGCAAGTAACGCAGGGCCTCTTCATCGATAGGGAAAATTGCACATGTTGAACCATATTCAGGGCTCATATTTCCAATTGTCACGCGATTAGCCATAGGAACAGAGACAACACCTGGCCCATAAAACTCAACAAATTTTCCAACGACACCGTGCTTGCGTAAAATTTCAGTAATAGTCAAGGCCATATCTGTTGCAGTGGTTCCAAGAGGCAACTGACCGGTTAACTTAAATCCAACTACGCGAGGAATAAGCATTGAAACCGGCTGACCAAGGAGCGCGGCTTCGGCCTCAATGCCACCAACGCCCCAACCTAGAACTCCTAAACCATTGACCATGGTTGTGTGTGAGTCAGTACCAACGACGGTATCTGGATAGGCACGCAATACTCCACCTACCGTGCGAGTCATTACCACCCGCGCTAAATACTCAATATTTACTTGGTGAACAATTCCTGTTCCAGGCGGCACGACTTTGAACTCATCAAAGGCTGTTTGTCCCCAACGTAGGAAGCGATAGCGCTCTTGATTGCGCTCATATTCAATATCTGTATTTTTCTCAAAAGAATCTTTCGTACCAAATACATCTGCAATAACTGAGTGGTCAATTACCAACTCTGCTGGGGCAAGAGGATTAACTTTTGAAGGATCTCCACCCAGATCCACGATTGCCTCACGCATTGTTGCAAGATCCACAATGCAGGGAACACCAGTGAAATCCTGCATAACTACGCGCGCAGGTGTGAACTGAATTTCAGTATCTGGCTCGGATGCTGGGTTCCAATTAGCTAAAGCCTTGATGTGCTCAGCAGTGATGTTGGCACCATCTTCGGTGCGAAGAAGATTCTCCAAAAGGATTTTGAGAGAAAATGGAAGACTAGAAGCGCCTTCGATGCTGGAGATGTCAAAAATCTCAAAACTCTTACCCGCAACCTCTAGCTTCTTCTTTGCGTTGAAAGAGTTTTTACTCATCATCTCCCCTAATAAATCTTCCCTTACTTGAGTATCAAGATACCTTAGTGGGCTCAAACAGTGCAACACATTCGATGTGATGTGTCATTGGAAAGAGATCAAAAGCTCGCAATTTCACGAGTGAATATCCACGATCTAAAAAGTAACCAGTATCACGCGCTAACGCCGCTGGATCACATGCCACATAGACAATTGTTCGTGGCTTAAGCCTGGCAATTTCACTGACCACTATTTTTCCAGCGCCATCTCTAGGTGGGTCCAGAACGACAACATCTGCAGAGTTAATTCTTGGTAAGTGGGTAGCAACATCTCCAGTAATAACTTTGATATTTGGATTCTCTGTAAAATTTTGTGCCGCATCAGAAGTTGCGCTCTTACTGCCTTCAATTAATTCAATTCTTCCCTCAGCACCAACGCTATCGATAAGCGCTGCAGCAAAAAGCCCAACACCACCATACAAATCCAACACATGGTCAGCGTTCTTAACTCCAGCAAAATCTCTAACTACTTCACTTAATAGATTAGGTGCGCTCACATGGCCTTGCCAAAAAGAGTTGTTACTAACCTCTAAAGTTTTATCTAATACTTTTTCATGCAGAACAGCAGGACCTTCGCTCAGGCGTGACTTAGTTTCTCCGCGAGTTGGCATCAGGGAGATAGAGCGCTCATCGCTATTTGATGCAGCAATCTCCACCCGCATATCCCCTTTCCATGTGCGAGTTGCTAGTTCAGGAAAACCGATCTCTTTTGCCGCAACCAAACAATTAGTCACCGGAACAACCGTATGGCTTCTAGAGCCAATGAAGCCGAGTTGACCATTTCTATTGGTCGTAGAGTTGATTCGAGTCCGCCAACCAAACTCCGGACCAACGTTTTCAACTTCAATTTCAATATCCATCTTTGCTATACGCGCAAATTGTTCAGTGATGACATCGGCTTTTAAACTACGTTGGCGCGCAATACTCACATGCTGAAAGTCGCAACCTCCACACCCTTGACGGTGGGAGTATTGACAGGGTGCAACAACACGGTCTTTAGATGCCTCTATTACTTCGACAACATCTGCTCGGTTAAAAGAGCTACCGACCGAAGTGATTTCGATTCGGCATTTTTCGCCAGGAATCGCATGGCGAACGAAAATAACGCAGCCTTCGTGGCGGGCAATAAAATGGCCGCCGTGGGCAACCTTTTCTATTGCTACCTCGATAACTTCGCCGACCACAAGGGTTCTTTTCATAGTTGGTGCCACGGAACTAACCTTATGGGTGTAAGTTAATACATATGCACGTAGTCATCATGGGATGCGGTCGAGTCGGCTCTTCACTGGCTACCGATCTTGAAGCCGCTGGTCACACCGTTGCGGTAATTGATCAAGCACGTGAGGCTTTTCGTCGCTTAGGTCCAAACTTCAAAGGTAAAACCGTCACTGGCGTTGGCTTTGATCGTGATGTTTTACGCGAAGCTGGAATTCAAGATGCCGATGCATTTGCCGCTGTTAGTAATGGTGATAACTCAAACATTTTAGCCGCGCGCGTTGCTCGCGAGACATATGGCGTCCAAAACGTTGTGGCTCGTATTTATGATCCAGGTCGCGCTGAAATTTATCAGCGCTTAGGAATTCCAACTGTTGCAACAGTTCTCTGGGCAACAGATCAGATTCTGCGCAGATTACTTCCCGAAGGTTCACGTTCTGAGTGGCGCGATGCCAGTGGAACTGTGCAACTCTGCGAAATGCATCCACACAGTGATTGGTATGGACGCCAAATCCTGCTCATCGATGAGCTCACCTCAGCGCGCATAGCATTTATTACTCGCCTTGGCGTTGGCCTTATTCCTGATCACCACACCGTCTTGCAAGAAGGTGATCTCATCCACGTAATGGTGGGCGATAAAGATGTTGCTAAGGTTGAAATGATCCTTGCTAATTCACCAGATGGAGAGCGTCAATGAGAGTTGCAATCGCTGGTGCAGGAAATGTGGGTCGAGCCATTGCGCGCGAACTTCTAGATAACGGTCACCAAGTTTTACTCATCGATAAAGATCCAAAAGCGCTAAAACTTGAGAGTGTTCCAGATGCCGAATGGTTAATGGCAGATGCTTGTGAGATTACATCTCTAGACAACGCCCACCTCAATACCTGCCAAGTATTAGTCGCAGCCACTGGTGATGACAAAGCAAATTTAGTGACATCTCTGCTTGGTAAAACAGAGTATGGCGTGCCACGTGTTGTTGCTCGAATTAATCATCCAAAGAATGAATGGCTCTTTGACTCTTCATGGGGCGTAGATGTTGCTGTATCAACTCCTCGCATCATTGCTGCCCTCGTTGAAGAGGCAGTAAGTGTTGGCGATGTCGTCCGCTTATTCTCATTTAAAAAGGGTCAAGCAAATCTCGTTGAATTAACTTTGCCTGATGGTTCATCATGTATTGGAAAGACCGTAGAAGAGATCGAACTCCCAGAAGATGCAACCCTTGCAGCCATTGTTCGTGATGGCCGTGTAATCACAGCTAAAGCTCACGATGTATTTGCAGCTGGCGATGAACTTCTTTTTGTTGCTTCATCTGATGCTGAAGCCCGTATTAAATCCTGCTTTATATCTAGTTAGATTGAATAACAGGTGGAGCAGTTTTAATTACTAACCAACTCCCATAAGCAGTTGCAAAAAATAGCGGGTAGCCCATGGCTAAGTTTACTGTGCCCAGCAAGTTCACATTGCCACTTCGATAAATCGGATATTGAACAGCAATACGTGAGAAGAACATTGCAACCCAAATCCAACTCGCCCTTGTGTAAACCTTCTTGCGTTCAGGATTCTTTCGCCATTCAAAGTTTTCACCCAGCAATGGCCCTAGAACGATTCCCAGTAGTGGCCACCCCACAAGATTTGCAATTAAATATGCGCTGCCATAGGCAAGATTTGTTAATAGTTTAGGGATATAGAAATCAGAGGCATTACCCGAACGATTAGCAAAGTAGGCACAAAGCAAAACGCCCAATATTCCTGAGATGGAGTGCTGAATAGTGTCCTTTTTTGCCAAACGAAAAATTGCTAAACAGATTGAAAGGCTCAACGCGGCAACAATGGCTTCTCGTAAATTGGCCTTTCTTGCCACCCAGAGCTTTGATTACTGTTTCTTTGTCTTGATTATGTTCGCTCATGCCACACCCGTTGATCCAAAGCCACTGCTACCTCGACCAGAGCCAGGCAGTTCTTCTACTTCTATGAATTCTGCTTTTTCTACTTGTTGAATGAGTAATTGAGCGATGCGATCGCCCTTCTTAAAAGAGATTGATTCCTTGAGATCATGATTAATTAAAATACAAGCGATTTCTCCTCGATAGCCAGCGTCAATTGTGCCTGGAGTGTTCACTAATGTGACCCCATGCTTCATTGCTAAACCTGATCGGGGATGAACCAGTGCCACATAACCATCAGGAAGTGCAAGTGATATTCCTGTTGGAATCAATGCCCGCTCCCCCGGGGTTAAAGTGAAATCCTTAGTAGTAACTAAATCAGCCCCAGCATCACCCCCTTTTGCATAGCGTGGAAGTGGAACCGATGGATCCAATCGCTTGATTAAAACTTTAATCTTGCTCATCTACGGATTAATTTCGAAATCAGGATCAACAAAGGCAAGGATCTCTGGACTCTTAGCAATGTGGTCTAAGTACTCCTTAGGCGCGTTGTTGAGAAAGTGGTCCATGGGAACAATGACAAATAAAGCAGCTGCCTGAACTGCCAACTCTCCATCAGGTGTGTTTAAGCGTCCTTCAGCAGATGTGTAAACCTTACGATTTACTTTTCCAGTAATTTTTGCAGTGATATGTAAGGTTGAACCCATAGGGACAGGCTTTAAAAAATCTGTTTCAAGACGCGCAGTAACTGCAGGTGCGCGCAATAACCACATTAACTTTCCAAGGGCTTCATCAAAAGCTAAAGAGAGTAATCCACCATGTGCCAAGCCAGGTGCACCTTGATGATTTTCTGTGACTGTAAATTGCGCAGTGATATCTGCGCCTACTCCTGCATATGCAACCAAATGTAATCCGGTGGGATGTAGTTCGCCGCAACCAAAGCAGTGACCAAAATGTGAGGGAATCTTTGAACCGACCGGTGGAGCTTTTGGATGTCGCTCTGGAATCATCGCACCCTCAGGTGGCGTAGTCGATGCGATACGGCTCATGAAGCAAAGACTATCCGATAGCGTATGGCCTATGCGATACCGAGAAGTGATCCGTATGCCACTCTGGCTACTCGCACTGATTTACTTCTTCTTTCTCTCATTTGTACTCTCCGTATGGGCGGCTCTAGGAAACTCTGCTGCGCTGATGAGTTTTCTTGCACTCAGCGCTCTTGTGGTTGTAATTGCCATCCGCACACGATTGATAATCCAAGTTAGCCAGTCAGAATTAATGGTTGGCCGAGCTCACATAGAGTTGAAGTACATAGGTGAAGTCACTGAATTAGATAGCGCTGCTATGAGAAATATCAGATCTCGTGATGCTAATCCTTTGGCATTTCTGGGAATTAGGTTCTGGTCATCCACTGGCGTGAAAGTGGAGTTAACCGATAAACGAGATGAAACGCCTTACTGGTTAATTACTAGTAATAAGGCGGATCAACTGGCTCAAGCTTTAAAAGTTAATTAACTACACTCTTTACAAACAGCTTTAGCACCTTCGCCTTTGGCAAGTTGGGTAATGTGATGCACAAGGAAACAACGTGAACATGTGAATTCATCAACTTGCTTTGGTACCACTCGAACTGCTAATTCTTCACCTGATAAATCTGCACCAGGTAGCTCTAGACTTTCTGCAGCTTCTGCTTCATCCACATCTATTTGGCCGGATTGAGCATCGACACGTTTAGCTTTTAATTCTTCTAACGATTCTTCATGTAGTTCTTCATCAGTTTTTCTGGGTGTGTCGTAATCTGTTGCCATTGCTCTCACCTCGATTCCATACGTGACTAGTTCCTGCGGGCGCATCATGGCGCACATCAGCCTTTACTGTTGCTATAACGCACGGCGTGTCGGGGTTATTCCCCCCTCACTTGCAGCTTTTCTATCGCAGCAGCCAGGGTTGCATCGACCCGGCCGTGGATTGCAGTGCCAGCCTCTACATACTCCTCAGAAAAGATTTCTCCACGCTCATGAATCTCATGCACCAAGTCACCACGCTCATAAGGGATAACTGCATTAATTTCAACTGAGGGCCTAGGCAATGATCGTTCAATTGCATAAACCAGACCCTCAATGCCAAAACCGGTTCTGACTGAAAAAGCATAACTATTAGGTTCTTTGCGCAAAATCTCCATGACAACTTCAGGATTAGCAACATCTACCTTATTAATGGCAATAATTTCAGGGATGTCTCCCCCACCAATTTCTGTAATAACTTCTCTCACTGCACGAATTTGTTCGAATGGATCTGGGTGTGATCCATCAACAACATGCACAATGACATCAGAGCCAGATACTTCTTCCAGAGTTGATTTAAAAGCATCAATGAGCTGGTGAGGCAGATGGCGAACGAATCCCACTGTGTCACTCAAGGTGTATACGCGACCATCACTTTTACGCACAGTTGGATCCAAAGTAGCAAAGAGTGCATTCTCTACAAGAACCCCGGCATCTGTTAGACGATTGAGCAGGGATGATTTACCAGCATTGGTATATCCAGCAATGGCAACGGATGGAATGTTAAAGCGGCGGCGCTCTTGGCGTTTGGTATCACGGGATACCTTCATCTCTGCTATCTCTTTGCGCAGCTTTGCCATCTTGTCACGGATTTTGCGTCGATCAGTTTCAATCTTTGTCTCACCCGGACCGCGTCCACCAATACCAGCTCCACCTGCGGCGCGCCCACCTGCCTGGCGTGAGAGTGAATCTCCCCAACCACGAAGGCGCGGCAATAGATATGCAATCTGGGCAAGTTCGACCTGGGCTTTGCCTTCTTTACTCTTTGCATGCTGAGCAAAAATATCTAATATCAAAGCGGTTCTATCAACAACTTTGACTTTGATTTTCTCTTCCAACTGGCGCAGCTGTGA
>JBEGPY010000008.1:0-14562 GCA_041181205.1 Actinomycetota bacterium
CTTGCATTGATGTTCCTTCTCTTCATCAATACATTGCTTGCACAAGATGCTTTCACGCTTAGTCATTTAAAGCTTGAGGCAAAGATGGTCAGTGATCAACGTGAAGCAATCAATCGTCAGATTGATGGCATTGCAGCACCTGAGAACTTAGCAAAGGCAGCAACTGCGCTAGGGATGAAGCCATCTGAAACCCCAACCTTTCTAAGCCTTAATCCACCAGTAACTCCAGCAGAGAGTATGGACAATGGGTAATTTTTCATTAGCTCATAATCGAATTAGAGCGCTAATCTTTTTATTGGCATTAGCAATGTTCGTATTTGGTTTGCGCTTGGTTCAGGTGCAGGCAGTGCAAGCGGGGGACTACCGCATGCGCGCTGTGAATGAAATGGAAAACACTAAATCTTTACCTGCCCCACGTGGTGACATTACTGATGTTAATGGAGTGGCATTTGCTCGCAGTGTGGCAGCAACTAGCATTGTGGTTGATCAGACACAGATTACAAACCCCGCACGAGTGGCAAACTTCATTGCACCGATTCTTGATTTACCTGTTGCCCAAGTTCAAGCCAGCATTACTGGTAAGCGTAAATGGAACATGGTCTATCAAAATGCTAAACCAGCCCTTTGGCAAACATTGACTCAATCAATTTCTCAATACAATTCACAGTACCCAGCAATGAGTCCAGATCGAATTATTGGCTTCTTCCCAGAGCGTGGATACATTCGCGAATATCCATCAGGCTCACTAATCGCATCCCTGATTGGCTTTGTTAACCATGATGGCATCGGTGCAACTGGTCTTGAATCAAGTATGAATTCAACTATTTCAGGAATCGACGGCAAGTATTCATTTGCTAATGGCTATGGCGCAGAAATCCCTGGTTCCCAATCTGAAATTATCCCTGCACAAACCGGCACAACCGTTCGCCTTACGGTTGATCGGGATATTCAATGGGTGGCATCGCAAGCTATCTCAGATGCCGTTAAAGCTTCTAATGCCATCAGTGGAACCGTCATTGTGATGGATCCAAGGACGGGTGAAATCTTGGCCCACGCGACTGCGCCAACGTTTAACCCTAATAACACTTCTAAAGTCGCACTCGTTGCCATGCGCAATCCTTCAGTCCAAGATGTCTATGAACCTGGATCAACTGGCAAAGTAATGACTTTGGCTGCCGCCCTTGAAGAGAAGAAAGTAACTCCAGAAACAGTATTTACAGTTCCTTACGCACTCAAGCGTTCAACTAAGGTTTTCCATGATCACGAAAAGCATGCAACACAGCGTTTAACAACTGCAGGAATTTTGGCAGTTTCAAGTAATACAGGATCTATTCAAGTGGGAGAACTTTTATCTCACGATCAGCTCTTTGACTACTTAACTAAATTTGGTGTTGGATCAAAAACTGGATCAGGTTTGCCCGGAGAATCCCGAGGAATCCTTCCTAAAGTAGCTGATTGGTCAGGAACTTCTGCGCCAACAATGGCTTTTGGACAGGGTTATTCACTGACTGCGATGCAAGCCACAAGTATTTTTGCAACCATTGCCAATGATGGTGTTCGAGTTTCTCCAACTGTAATTGCAGGAATGCGCGATGCCAGTGGAAACTTCACACCTGCACCAGGTCGCACAAGTCAGCGAGTAATTAGTGCCGAAACTGCGAAAACAATGCGTTTGATGATGGAGAGCGTTGTTTCTGCAAATGGAACAGCTCCAAGTGCAGCCATTGCTGGTTATCGCGTAGCTGGAAAGACTGGTACAGCGATGCGCATTGATGACACATGCGGTTGCTATCGCGGATACACCGCTTCATTTATTGGTTTCGCGCCGGCAGATAAGCCAGCATATGTAATCAGCGTGACGATTCAAGATCCAAAAGGTCTGCACTGGGGCGGCGCATTAGGTGGGCCAGTATTTAAGAAAGTCATGTCATTTGTTTTACAGTCTCGCCATATTGCACCTACCGGCACTACATTTGTTCCAGTATCTCTGAATGAGAAAGCTTTAGCTATAAAGAGGGCCCAGGATGCAACGGCCAATAACTAGTCACCAGAAAAAACTCTCTGCGCTATGCGCGATAGTTGGCGCAGACTCTACCTCGAAAGAATTAGAGAGCATTGAACTCAGTGGAATTGCCCAAGCAAGTGATTCAGTTTTACCTGGAGATCTCTTTATTGCTCTGCCTGGTGAAAAATTCCATGGGGCTCAATTTGCATCCGATGCCATAGCCCGCGGGGCAGTTGCTGTTCTTACAGATGCCATCGGCGCTAAAGATATAAAGGGTATTCCAGTTCTTATTTCAACAAATCCAAGGCGAGCAGCTGGTATCGCAAGTGCTTGGTTTTACTCCGAACCGATGCGCGATCTTTATAGCGTTGGTGTCACAGGAACTAATGGCAAAACCACAGTAACAACGCTGCTTCACCAAATTATGACCGCTGCAGGACGTGAAAGCGGACTTATCGGAACTGTTGAAACCCGCATTGGTGTTGAAAGCATTGCTAGTAAGCGAACAACCCCTGAAAGCTCAGATTTACAGGCTCTATCTGCGGTGATGCGTGAGCGCCATATGCGAAATCTCATTATGGAAGTTTCTAGCCATGCAATTACATTAGAACGTATACGTGGCAGCCACTTTGCTGTCGTTGGCTTCACCAATCTTTCACAAGACCACCTAGATTTCCATAAAGATATGGAAGATTACTTTGGGGCAAAAGCAAAGTTATTTACATTTGAATACGCTGATCTAGCAGTGATTAACCTCGATGATCCTTATGGAAAGCGCTTAGCTGCGCAAACAGAGCTACCAGTTGTTACATTGTCTAGATTAGATACGAGTGCCACGTGGCACTATGCCTCGATTGCATCGGACTATGTTGGGGCATCGGTTTCAATACGCGGAAGTGGGGGCATCCTCATTGAAGGAAAAACTGCTTTATTTGGCGGCTTTAATTACGACAATCTTTTAATGGCAGTTGCCATTGCAGTTGAAAGTGGAATTGATCCCATTGATATCGCTGGCATCTTGCCAACCCTTACTGGGGCAGTTGGTCGCTTAGAGGCTGTGCGCCTTGGACAAAACTTCACAGCCCTAGTTGATTATGCGCACTCACCAGATGCAGTAAAGCGAGTTTTAGAAACAGCGGCAGAGATAGCAGATGGCAAAGTTATTGCAGTACTGGGTTGCGGGGGAGACCGGGATAAAACTAAGCGCTCTTTGATGGGTCAAGCACTTCATGAGGGCGCAGATATAGCTATCTATACCAGCGATAACCCTCGTTCTGAAAAAGCTGAAGACATTCTGGTTCAAATGGTTTTAGATATAGATGTGGTCCCACCCAGTGAGGTAATTGTTGATAGAGCCCAGGCTATTCGCACAGCCGTCAACTTGGCGCAAACCGGCGATGTTGTGATGGTTTTAGGTAAGGGGCATGAAAAGGGCCAGGAAATTAATGGGCAGATTCATGAGTTCGATGATCGCATTGAGTTAGCTAAGGCGATTGAAGATAAGCAATGATTACGCTAACGGCTGGAGAAATAGCACTTTTAGTTGGCGGAGAAGTCTTTTGCGATAAAGATTTACTAGTATCAAAAGCACCGGTCTTTGATTCTCGCCAAGCAACCCCTGGTTGTTTCTTTTTAGCCCTTAAAGGTGAAAACGCAGATGGCCATGAGTTTGCCGCCGATGCTTATCGAAATGGTTCGATGTTCTCTCTCACTTCAGAGCGCATTGATGGCCCATGCATTGTTGTTTCAGATGTGCTGGAGGCTCTATCAATTCTTGCCGCATTTGTTCGAAAGCGCTTGGACAAACTAATAGTTATTGGCATTACAGGATCGCAAGGAAAGACAAGTACCAAAGATCTCTTAACACACATGCTAGGCGCTGTTGGTCCAACTGTTGCACCAGCTGGTTCATTTAATAATGATTTAGGTCTGCCTATCACTTTGCTGCAATGTGATGATCGCACTCGCTTTTGTATTCTTGAGATGGGTGCTCGACATATGGGCGATATCGCTCGGTTGTGTGAGATTGCAAAGCCAAACATTGGTGTTGTCCTAACTGTTGGGACTGCCCACATTGGTGAGTTTGGGTCACAAGAAGTAATTGCAAAGACCAAGAGCGAACTTATTCAATCTTTGGATAAAGAGGGAATTGCAATCTTAGGAACTTATGATGAGTTCACGCCCAAGATGGCCTCCCTGCATCAAGGTCAAGTAATTCTCTTTGGTGAAAAGGCAGATATTCAAGTAAGAGCTGCAGATGTTGAAATGCGAGAAGGACGGCCACATTTTGATTTAGTTACTCCATCTGGGCGAGATGCTGTTGGAATGCGCGCGGTGGGTGCACATCAAGTATCAAATGCCCTTGCAGTTGCCGCAGTTGGTACAGCGCTCTCACTGCCATTGGAGTTAATTGCTAGCTCTTTATCAACTGGTGAAATATCTAGTAAGTGGCGCATGGAACTTCATGAAAGCGCTGATTTACTGATCATTAACGATGCATATAACGCTAACCCAGAATCTATGGGTGCGGCCTTGCGTGCATTAGCCCTCTTTGCCCAAGAGCGTGGCGGTTCTGCATGGGCTTTTGTTGGAAAGATGAATGAACTTGGCCAGACACAAGCACCACAGAGCGCTGCAATTGGGGCCCTTGCGGTTGAATTAGGAATTGATCATTTAGTTGAAATCGATGCTCCTGAATATGGAGAACCAGTTGGCGCAATGGTGGTTCACCAACGCCCGACCATTGAGTCAGCCCTTGATTTAGTTGAATACTTGGCACCTGGTGATGTTGTTCTAGTGAAAGCTTCTAGGTCGCAGGGTTTTGAAGTTCTTGCAGAATCTCTAGAGCGTGCCTGGAAAGAAAAGAGTGGAGTCGACTCATGAGACAGATCCTTATCGCAGGTGCTTTTGCTCTGGCCTTTGCCCTCTTTGGTACAAAGGTTTTAATTCGAATCCTTGCTGCACGTGGCTTTGGTCAGATTATTCGAGACGATGGTCCATCGACACATAAGACTAAGCATGGCACACCAACTATGGGCGGCATCATCTTTATTTTGGCCGCGATTTTTGGTTATCTCATGGCACATCTTCTTACAGGAAATTCAATGACCGCTTCAGCGCTATTGGTTATTGGGTTGGTTATTGGTTTAGGTTGTGTTGGATTCATAGATGATTGGCTCAAAGTTTCACGTCAAAACTCTCGTGGCCTCAAGGGACGATACAAACTTTTAGCACAAGCCTCACTTGCCGGTGTCTTTGGCTATGGCGGTCTGCAGTTTGTCGATCAAAACCAACTCACTCCAATTTCGCAGTATTTATCAACGGTTAAAGAAACCTCTATCTACCTGGGTGTGGGCTTAGTTATTGCCTTCGTCATCTTGATGGTGATGTCAGCCAGTAATGGTGTGAATTTAACTGATGGTCTCGATGGCTTAGCAACTGGCGCAACGATTATGACTTTCTTAGCTTTTGTATTAATCGGCGTGTGGGAGTTTGGTCAAAGTTGCACAGCCGGTGTGTTAATAACAAGTAATTGTTATCAAGTCCGTGATCCACTTGATTTAGCGGTGCTTGCTGCTGCATTTGCTGGTGGTTGCACAGGATTCCTCTGGTGGAATACCGCACCAGCCAAAATCATTATGGGCGACACTGGCTCTTTAGCCCTAGGAGCCGCTATTGCTGGCTTTGCAACCACGCTTCGCGTTGAGCTGCTATTAATCCCACTGGGTGGATTATTTGTTATCGTCACAATGTCGGTAGTCATTCAAACGCTTTATTTCAAACTCAGTGGTGGCAAGCGAGTCTTTCGTATGGCCCCACTTCACCATCACTTTGAATTAAAGGGATGGGCTGAAATAACTGTTGTTATTCGCTTTTGGATTATTGCTGGACTCAGTGTTGCTGGCGGATTAGGTCTGTTTTATGCACAGTGGGTAGCTAAGTAATAACCATGTCACTCTCTTATGATGGCCAGAGAATTCTCATTCTCGGCGCAGGTATTACGGGAAATGCTGTTGCCCGTTCACTTATAAAAAGAGGGGCAGTTGTGAGCATTACCGATGAAAATCTGGCCGCTAAATCAGAACACCGAGTTATTGATGCCAAGAGTGTTGTAATCAAGGATTTTGATTCAGTAGTTGTTTCACCGGGCTGGCGCCAAGCCCATCCTTTAGTTGCTAGCGCCATGAAAGCAGGTTTGCCTCTGCTCAATGAAGTTGATTTGGCGTGGCAGATTAAAAGTGAGATTGCACCTTCGCAAAAGTGGCTGGCCCTGACTGGCACTAATGGCAAGACAACAACGGTAGAAATGGTCGCTGCGATGTTAAAGCGCGGTGGGTTAAAGGCAACTGCATGCGGAAACGTTGGTGAGACGGTCATTGAAGTAGTAGATCGCAGTGATGCATATGAAGTTCTAGTTCTCGAGCTTTCCTCATTTCAACTTCACTGGTCAAAGCAGGCTCAATTTGTGGCAAGTGCAATTCTCAATATTGCCGATGATCACATTGATTGGCATGGAAGCTTTGATGAGTATGCAAAAGCTAAGCTCAGCATTTTAGATCGCGCATCCACAGCGGTATTAAACGCTGATGATGGCGAGATAGTTAAACGCACCAGTCATTGGCAGGGTAGAAAAGTCTTTTATAGCCTAGATACACCGGCTCCAGGTGAGATTGGCTTAGTAGAAGAGCTCTTAGTTGATCGCGCTTTTGTGCAAGATACCCAAGAAGCCTCGATCTTTGCCGAATTAGTGGAAGTAAAGCCAACGATTCCCCACAATGTTTCAAATACACTGGCGGCTGCGGCCCTTGCCCGAACTGTTGGGGTTTCTCATGAGGATATTCGCGCTGCGATCAAGGGATTTCGACCAGGGCGCCACCGCATTGAAACGATTTATTCTGCTGATTCAATTAACTGGGTTGATGACTCCAAAGCAACTAACCCACATGCCGCAACAGCATCACTGCTCTCACATGAATCAGTGGTTTGGATTGCGGGAGGATTAGCTAAAGGTGCGGCTATGGATGAGTTAGTAGAGCGCACTACCAAGCGGATTAAGGCTGCGATTCTTATTGGGACTGACAGAGGACTCATTGAAGCTGCACTTATTAAGTTCTGTCCAGATGTTCCACGCGTTCTTATTGATGGTGATTCATCTGATGAGTTAATGGAAAAAGCTGTGAGCGCTGCCCACGGCTTTGCCAAAGCTGGCGATACGGTTCTTTTAGCCCCGGCGTGCGCGTCTATGGATCAATTCATCTCTTATGCCGATCGCGGCGATCGCTTTGCAGCTGCAGTCAAGAAGGTCGTGAGTAAATGAAAACACAGAAGCGAAGCACGCTTTTTACACGCCCCATCAATCTGTATTACATGCTCGTTGGAAGCACCCTGACATTGAGTGTTTTTGGTCTGATTATGGTTTTTTCTGCTTCATCTATTTACTCTCTTGAAAATAAAGGCGCCACGTGGGCGATTCTCTTTCGCCAGTTGATGTTCCTGGTGCTGGCTATTCCTATGGCATGGGCGCTGTCTCGCTTTTCTCTCACTCGGTGGAAGTTCTTTGCTCGTTTTGGTGTTCTTGCTTCAGTAGGCCTACTTGCCGTTGTGCAAGTACCCGGAGTTGGTAAAAGCGTGAATGGCAATAACAACTGGATCTCACTTGGCTTTGTCGATGTTCAACCTAGTGAAATCGCCAAGTTCTTAATGATTTTGTGGGCTGGCTCAATTTTGGCAAAGCGTGAGCGCGCAGGAGATATTCAAGCCAATGTTCTCAAACTGATTGCACCAGCATTTTTGCTCTGTATTTTATTGGTGCTTCTAGGAAAAGATTTAGGAACAGCCTCCGTATTTGCCTTTGTATTGGCAGGAATGCTCTGGGTTTCAGGAGTGCATCTCAAGTTATTTGCAGCCATTTCAGCTGTGGGCTTTTTAGGAATTGCAGCGATGATTATCTCTGCTCCATATCGCGTTGCACGCTTCTCTGTTTTTCTTAATCCATTTGCTGAAGAACAATACAAATCAGTGGGCTGGCAGCCTGCTCACAGCCTTTTAGGCTTAGCTAGCGGTGGTTTATTTGGTGTTGGACTGGGTGCTAGCCGTCAAAAGTGGGGAAATCTTCCTGAAGCTCACACAGACTTTATCTTTTCAGTCATAGGCGAAGAGCTTGGTCTTTTTGGAACTATCGCAACTTTGTTATTACTCTCCACTCTTTTGTTCTCAATATTTAAAATCGCTCTTCGCACCCAAGATCCAATGGTGCGCTATGTCTGTTCGGGCATCGGTTGCTGGATAGGTATTCAAACCGTGCTCAATATCGGCTCTGCAGTCAGCGTTCTTCCAGTGGTGGGTGTAACTTTGCCACTACTTTCCTATGGAGGTTCAGCCTTGATTGCTACTTATATGGGAATCGCATTTGTTATTGGTGCCGCCCGTAGAGATCCGGCGATTTATCAAGAGCTAGAAAAAACAGGCATACCGAAATGGCTTCGATAGTTTTTGCTGGCGGTGGCACCGCCGGCCATATTGAACCGGCATTGGCTGTGGCAAGGGTATGGAAGAGCCAGAACCCACACGATGAGATAACTTTTTTAGGAACTGCAAAGGGTTTAGAAAATACTTTGATTCCAGCTGCAGGTTTTACCGTTAGCAATATTCCAAAGGTAAGAATCTCGAGAACACCTTCACTTACATGGGCCAGAATTCCCTTTGAACTAGTTGCCTCAGTAAAGGCCTGCCACACATTATTAAAAGGTGCAGATTTACTCATTGGCTTTGGTGGTTATGTCAGCGCTCCTGCATACATCGCTGCACGTATTCTTGGCCTTCCAACGATTATTCATGAAGCAAATGCAAAACCTGGTTGGGCAAATCGACTTGGCGCTCTTTTCACCCCTTATTTAGCAGTTGCACATGGGGTTAACACAGGAGCCTTTAGCAAAGCCTTGATTACGGGCTTGCCACTTCGAAGTGATGTGGCAGGTGCGCTCAAGGGGGCAGGTGCCAATTGGCAAAGTGTTCGAACACAAGCAAAAACCCGTTTGGGATTTGATGCAGCACAACCACTGGTATTTGTTATGGGTGGCTCACAAGGCTCGGTTGCAATAAATAAAGTCATTGAGCAAAGCGTGCCTATCTTTTCAACTAAAGGTATTGCCGTGATGCACTCAGTGGGCCGTGCTAATTCTTTGCCGCCAGCAACAGCTCTCTATCGCCCAGTGGCATATGTGGACCAGATGGCAGATGCCTATTTAGCCGCTGATTTGATCATTGCCCGCAGTGGCGCAGTTACCTGCGCTGAATTTAGGGCCCTTGGCCGTTACGCTCTTTTTGTGCCACTACCCATTGGAAATGGAGAACAGTTCCACAATGCCCGTGGATTAGTTGCAGATGGACGGGCAGAAGTAGTTGATCAAAAGGAGTTCACTCTTTCATATGTAGAAACTCATATCGATGCACTGCTCAAATCCAGCAGTTCTGCCCCATTAGAAGGTTCAACACTTGATGCAGATGCAGCACAAAAAATCGCAGCTTTAGGACAGCACACCCTGGAACCACGATGAATAAGCCAACTTTGCGATCACTCATTGGTAAGCGCGTCCACTTCATAGGCATTGGTGGCGCAGGCATGAGCGGTTTGGCGCGGATCTCACTCTCTCATGGAATCACAGTCAGTGGTTCAGATGCTAAAGATTCATCTGTAGTAAAAGCTCTGCAGGCGTTAGGTGCAACGATTGCAACTGCGCATTCTGCTAGCAATGTTGATGGTGCTGATTTAGTTGTTTACTCAACTGCGATCTCAACTTCAAACCCAGAGCTCATGCGGGCACAAGAGTTAAAGCTGACCACTCTTACACGAGCCGCTGCACTTTCAATTTTGATGTCAGAATCTAAAAGCATTGCTGTAGCGGGGACACATGGAAAGACAACAACTTCTTCCATGATGGCTGTGGCACTACAAGCCTGCGGGGCAGATCCATCCTTTGCAATTGGCGGAACAATTACTGCCTCTGGTTCTAACGCTCATCGCGGCACTGGCGAGATATTTGTTGCAGAAGCCGATGAATCTGATGGCTCATTTATTGAATATCATCCTTATGGCGCAATTGTGACAAATGTTGAACATGATCACGTTGATTTCTTTGCAACTCTAGAGGATGTGGCTGCTGCCTTTAAGGAGTTTGCAGCGACAATTTCCCACGATGGTTTCCTTACTTACTGCGCAGATGATGAAGGGGCGAGAGCATTGGCAGCAAGTGTGACAACGTGTGAATTGATCTCTTATGGAATCGATGAAAGCTGCGATTTACGGTTAGATTCCATTGATTTGGAGGCAATGGGCTCACGTGCCCGTGCAATTTGGCGGGGTAAAGTTGTTGGTTTCATCGAACTTCAAGTACCAGGCCATCACAACTTACTTAACGCTGCAGCGGTCTTGGCTACAGGGTTAAATCTGGGCTTTCCTGCCCCTGAATTATTAACGGGATTAGCTGTTTTTAGAGGCACTGGCCGTCGCTTTGAACTTAAAGGCACCGTGCATGGAATTAGAGTGATAGATGATTATGGACATCACCCCACAGAAATCGATGTCACATTGCAGGCAGCTCGTCGTTATGCAGGAGATGGACGATTAATTGTTATTTTCCAACCACATCGCTATTCACGAACAAAGGCTTTTTCTGCCCAGTTCGCCAAAGCGCTAGATATGGCAGATCGCGCAATAGTTCTAGAGGTCTACTCAGCCAGTGAAAAACCAATCGCAGGTGTCACATCACGCTTAATCACCGATGCCATGAGCCATGGCGAATACATCCCTAATTTCATTGAAGTAACTGATTCAGTTATAGATTCTGCGCAACCTCAAGATGTCATCATCACTCTGGGAGCTGGAGATGTCAGCTCTCTTGCACCCATTATCGTTGACGGACTAAGCCGTCGTTTCGGATAAATGAAAAACAAAGGCCTTATTGCACTTGCTGCTGTAATCATTTTAGGCCTTGCCTCATATGGCCTAGGGTGGTCAACGCTCTTTACCGTGAGCTCAGTTGAAGTCACAGGCACGGATCAATTCTTGCCGCAAAATGTGAAAGTTGGAGAAAAACTTGCACGAGTAGAACCTCGCGCAGTTGCTGCGAGCTATGAAAAATTCGCCTTTGTGCAAGATGCACAAGTGAGTAGAAATTGGATTTCAGGCAAAGTTACGATTTCGATTACGACTAGAACACCTGTTGCTATCTTTAATAATCAAGGGATAGATGATTCAGGAAAAGCATTTGTGGTCAAGGGCAATCTGCCTGACACATTGCCGCAGATTCAGGCTGGCAACCTTGAAATTGCTGTCACAGCCGTGGAGTTTTTGACCTCATTGCCAGATGAGATGAGGTCAGCTCTAAAGATTCTTAAGGTCCGCAGTACCGGGGCCTATGTCTTGGAGGTCGATGTTGAGGGTCGCAACGTTGAAGTTCGTTGGGGATTTGCAACAGATAATGAGTTAAAAGCCAAGGTTTATAAGGCTTTATTGGAACAACCAGAAAATGCAAAGTTAAAGCGGATGGATCTTTCTGCACCACATGCGCCCATCGTTAAATAAAGTTTTTAACGACACAATAAATAAATCATGTCGGTGTTTGATTAAGAGCCTTGCGCACTTTACGTTCGCCTTATAGAAAACGTTGAATTATGAGTCTCAAGTAGAGGTTTATGGTTCGCAAGGAGGATACAAGTGGCTTCACCGCAGAATTATTTAGCAGTCATCAAAGTTGTTGGTATTGGTGGCGGTGGAGTTAATGCAATCAATCGCATGATTGATGTTGGACTCAAGGGAGTTGAGTTCATTGCAATTAATACAGATGCACAACATTTGTTAATGAGTGATGCAGATGTGAAATTAGATATTGGTAGAAAAACAACCCGTGGCCTTGGTGCTGGCATGGATCCAGAAAAGGGTCGCGAAGCAGCACTTGATCACGCAGATGACATCGAAGAAATCTTGCGTGGTGCAGATATGGTTTTCGTTACCGCAGGTGAAGGTGGCGGAACTGGAACAGGTGCAGCGCCAATTGTTGCAAAGATTGCAAAAGAAATCGGTGCGTTAACAATCGGTGTTGTTACTCGTCCATTTTCTTTTGAAGCAAAGCTTCGCTCAGCACAAGCCGACGTTGGAATTGAAGCGCTCAGATCAGAAGTTGATACATTAATTGTTATTCCAAATGA
The DNA here is from genome assembly GCA_041181205.1 of Actinomycetota bacterium. Lineage (GTDB taxonomy): Bacteria > Actinomycetota > Actinomycetes > Nanopelagicales > Nanopelagicaceae > Planktophila. The sequence goes on from JBEGPY010000008.1 coordinate 12,212, forward strand.
TCGCCTTCTAGCGATTTCAGATCGCACCATTACATTGGCTGATGCTTTCAAGAGCGCCGATCAAGTTCTACTCTCTGGCGTTCAGGGAATTACAGAGATCATTACTCAGCCAGGTTTAATCAATCTAGACTTTGCAGATGTGAAGGCAGTGATGTCCGGTGCAGGCTCTGCCTTAATGGGAATCGGTTCTGCGCGTGGAGAAAATCGTGCACTCCGTGCTGCAGAGTTAGCTATCTCTTCTCCACTGCTAGAGGCATCCATTGATGGTGCTATGGGTGTCTTGCTTTCAATTTCAGGTGGATCAGATCTTGGTTTGTTTGAAGTTAATGAGGCATGCGAGTTAGTTCAATCTGCAGTGCATCCAAATGCCAAGTTTATCTTTGGAACAACTATCGATGATGCCCTAGGTGATGAAGTTCGTATCACCGTAGTTGCAGCTGGCTTTGAAGGTGGAGAGCCTCGCAAGGTTGTTACACCGGTTATTGATGCTGCCACTTTGGGAGGGGTTGCTAATCCAATTCCAAGCAACGACCCAATCTCAGTTGCACTGGATTTAGACTCTGATTCAACTCCACGCCGCCGAGTTACTTTTGAAGAACTCGTAGCCGAGGATGAGATCGACGTTCCTGACTTTATGAAGTAAGGGCAATTGCCTAGCGTTTTTACTACTAGGCGCAATGGCGCAAGCCTTGCGCCCTATGCGTCATTGAACTTAGCTCAACACGTTGGTGATGACGCAGAGAGCGTTGCAACCAATCGTCAACTCTTAGCAAAAATCACTGGACCTGTTCAGTTTATGAATCAGGTGCATGGGAATGAAGTTGTAGAAGTAAAAACACTAGGTGATGATCCGACATGTGATGCGTTGATTACGAGTGAGCCAGGAATAGCGCTAGCGGTGATGGTTGCAGACTGCATTCCACTGTTGCTCACATCATCAACTGTTGTTGGTGCGGTGCATGTTGGCAGGCGTGGGCTTATGAACTCGGTTGCAATTAAAGCGCTGGAAGCAATGAGAAAGCTGGGTGCTGGTCAGATTCATGCTCAGCTTGGTGCATCTATTTGCGGGCGATGTTATGAAGTTCCACAGGAGTTAGCCGATGAAGTGATTGCCAAGCATCCTGTGGCATCATCTTTAACTAATAACTTAACTCCCGCGCTAGATCTTCCTAGAGCTTTAATAGCAGATTTACTTGCCATGGGCGTTACATATGAGGCATCACCAATTTGTACTCTTGAAAATGATGAGTATTTTTCCTATCGTCGCCATAACATCACGGGCAGAAATGCGGGTGTGGTGTGGCTATAGATCGCAGAAGTGAGATCACTTCAAATTTAGAGGCAGTTCGTGATCAGATAGTAAAGGCTGCAATAAGTGCTGGTCGATCACTTGATGAGATAACCCTGATCGCTGTGACTAAGACTTTCCCGGCCAGTGATGTTGAGATTCTGCGAGATCTGGGAGTCACTCACTTTGGCGAAAACAGAGATGCAGACGCAGCGCCAAAGGCTGTCGCCGTGGCAGGTACATGGCATTTTCAAGGACAGATTCAAAGTAATAAGTTGAAATCAATTACTTCTTGGGCCAACGTAATTCATTCATTGGATGAGATTCGACATTTTGAAGTGATTGAGAAAAACGCCACGCATCCATTGGATATTTTCTGTCAGGTTTCACTTGATGGTTCAGAGGGGCGCGGGGGAGTCAGTGAGCAAAAGCTCTATGAATTGGCCCAGGCGATTGAAAAATCTGCGGTCCATAGACTTCAAGGGCTCATGGCAGTTGCCCCGCTAGGTGTTGATCCCACAGTTGCCTTTTCCAAATTATCAGCAATACATAAGGCTTTTATGGCCGACTTTCCAAAGGCAGATAAGTTATCAGCTGGCATGAGTGGGGACTTTAAAGAGGCGATTGCCTATGGTGCGACACATATTCGCATAGGTAGCCAAATCCTAGGTTCGCGCTAAGGCTGCAGGTACCGTTGTCATATGGCTAATGCACTCAAGCGCGTCGCGAACTACTTAGGTTTGATGGACGACCCAGAATTCGATACACCAATTGCCTCTACAACTTCTGCAGCAACGACATCAAGTGAAGTGCGAATCAAACCGCGCTTACCTCGTCAAGTTTCTTCAGTAGATGCAGCACCGCAATTAGATTTACCTGTTCTAGATCGCATTGTCACATTGCACCCACGTTTTTATAACGAGGCCCGCACAATCGGTGAGCACTTTCGTTTAGGCAATCCAGTCATCATTAACTTGACTGACATGGATGAGTCAGAGCACAAGCGCTTAGTTGACTTTGCAAGTGGACTTGCATTTGGTTTGCACGGAACAATTGAGCGAGT
>JBEGPY010000009.1:0-17429 GCA_041181205.1 Actinomycetota bacterium
CCCAAGCGCGGCGTGAGTGATTTAGCTCGAATGACACCAGATGCTGTGCAGGAAAAATATGGAATGTCACCTACGCAGTATCCAGACTTTGCTGCACTTCGCGGGGATCCCAGTGATAACTTGCCTTCGATTCCAGGTGTTGGCGAAAAGACTGCAGCTAAGTGGGTTGTTGAGTATGGATCACTTCAAGAGCTTTTATCGAATGTGGATAAAGTTGGTGGCAAGGTAGGACAGGCGTTGCGCGATTCAATTGATAATGTCATTCGAAATAGGGAGCTCACACAACTCGTAGCAGAAGTACCTTTGGATTTGAGTATTGATGCACTTGCTTGGTCTGGAGTCGATGAGAACCTGACCAATCCGCTATTTGATCGACTTGAATTTAAAACCCTTAAAGATCGAATGAAACCAATTCTTCTCAAGGGTACATCTAAAGCAGCAGAGCCAGAGTTCCAACTCTTTGCCGAAGAGATCAGTGAAGGTGTTTTAACTCCAGCAGAGTTGGATGCAAAAATAGCTAAGCACAAAGGCTCAATTGCAATTACCTTTTCTATGATGGAAGAAAAACTGCATCGGTACGCCGTTGCTTTTTCTCAGGAAGACATCTTCCTTGTTCACTCATCAACTATGGGGGATTGGGCCCTTGATGCTTCAATTCCAAAGATTGCCCATGATGCTAAGTCTTTAGCGCGCAGCAGTGGACTGGTTGGTATTGAGTTTGATACTTCACTTGCTGCTTACTTAGTTAATCCAGGTGTTCGAGCACAAGAGCTAAAAGATCTGCAAGAGCGTTGGGGGGATGGCAGTGCAATAAACTTTTCTTCCCCAGAGCAAGAGCTTTTAACATCGGCTCGAGCATTATTCACCTTGCGTGATTCACTAACGCGCGAACTCAAAGAGCGCGGATTGTGGGATCTTTTTATAGAGATGGAATTACCTATCGCAGCTCTTTTAGCCAAGATGGAGGCTTTGGGTATTGCCGTTGATAAGAAAGAGTTAGACAAACTTGCTGCCTACTTTGAGGGTGAAGTTAGTCGTGAAACTAAGGCGGCCCATGAGGCCGTGGGTCATGAATTTAATGTGGCATCACCTAAGCAGCTCCAAGTTGTTCTCTTTGATGAACTTAAGCTTCCAAAGACAAAGAAGATCAAGACTGGATATACAACAGATGCTGAGAGTTTGGATTGGTTGCACCAAAAGAGCGGGCATCCGGTGCTTACATCATTGCTGCGTATTCGCGAGACAAAGAAGCTAGGAACAACAGTTGAAGGATTAATTGCAGAGATTGCCAAAGATGGCCGCATCCATACGCATTTTCAACAGACCGTTGCAGCGACCGGACGTTTGTCTTCAACTGGGCCGAATCTACAAAACATTCCGGTTCGCACAGAAGAAGGGCGCACCATTCGTAACTGCTTCATCGCAGGCAAGGGTTATGTTGGCCTGTTAACTGCTGACTACAGTCAGATTGAAATGCGAATCATGGCTCACTTATCCCATGATGAAAAACTGTTAAAAGCTTTTGAATCAGGTGAAGATCTGCATGCAAGAATTGCTGGAGAGATTTTTGGCGTTAAAGCCCATGATGTTGATCCTGAAATGCGCAGGCAGATTAAAGCTATGTCATATGGCTTGGCTTATGGACTTTCTTCTTATGGTCTATCTGCTCAACTCGATATCTCACCGCCAGCTGCCCAAGATTTGATGGATAAATACTTTGAGCGCTTTGGTGGAATTCGAGACTATTTAAAGGTCGTTGTTGAGGATGCTCGCAAAGTTGGTTACACCGAGACAATCATGGGACGCCGTAGATATCTCCCTGATTTAATGCACGATAACCGCCAACGCCGAGAAGTTGCAGAGCGCATGGCGCTGAATGCTCCTATTCAGGGATCGGCCGCTGACATCATTAAATTAGCGATGCTTAATGTGCAGGCAGCAATTGAAAAAGAGAAACTTGCATCTAGGTTGCTATTGCAGATTCATGATGAGTTGATAGTTGAAGTAGTGAAGGGTGAAGAAGAGAAGATAACTACTTTGGTGAAGCGGGAGATGGGAGCGGCATATCCGCTGCGAGCACCTCTGGATGTGAGTGCTGGATTAGGCCTTACGTGGCACGAAGCTGCCCACTAACTACTTAACTTCGTTTGAAATATCTTTAATCGCTTGTAGATCTTCTTCTTCAGTTGGTACGTCATTGGCAGCATGCAGACGCTTCTTTCCCAATGTAAGAATAACTAGACCGCAGAGAAGCATTGTTGGAAGCAAAGCCAGACCAACTCGTGGTGAGTAGTGCTCTGAAATCCAACCTCCTGTTGCTGCGCCTACTGCCATTAAAGATCCTTCAACACTCCAGATCCAACCAAGAGAAGAGGTCTGCGATCCCTGTGGTCTTACAGCTTCAAGAACTTCAAAGTAAAAGACTTGCACGGCTCCACCTATAAGACCGATGAATGTTCCAACTAATGCCATGGTCCAATCTGGATATGTGAAAGCGATAGGTATGCAGGTAATGAACCACACTAGATATGCGTTTCGCAGAGCTGAGAGTGGAGCTAATTTCTTTGAGACCAATCCACCCAAAAGACCACCAATGACGGTGGCAACACCAAAGGCTGCGAAGATCCATGCAACACGTTGTGGCACTCCTTCTTGTGTTGCATAGGCTGGGACGGCAACATCAAATACACCCCAACCAAATCCAATAAAACATCCTTCAAACATAAGAAGTTGAATTGCGCGATCTCTCCACAGTTTTTGCTGACCTTTAGCTTTCTTTTCAGGGACCCAATTACGCGAGACTGAAGTTAGGGCTAAAGCCGTGCCACCGATGATCATGAGCAACGAGGTCACAGCTAATGCCAACCCGGGATGAGCGGAGAGAGCAAGTGAAGTGACTACCACGGGACCAAAGACAGTTGTTGTGCTCATCATCGATGAATCGAGTGCATATGCAGTGCGAAGGAAGTTTTCGGGAACAATGTCTTTCCACAATGGTCGAACCGATAAATTGATTGGGGGAGCAGAGATTCCCAATACAAATGCTGTTATTAGAATTGATTCTTTAGTGTGCATTGAATTCAATGCGAATATCAATGTTGCATAACAAGGAACAAAAATTCGAAGGGGCCACTTTTGACCCCATTTATCCATCAACGAGCCACGGATTCCAGCTGTGAAAGAACCGGCAAGAGAGTTCAGACCGATAGCCAATCCAGCCACTTCAACAGATCCTGTTTCCGCTTCTGCCTTAAAGAAGATTCCTAAACCGATTATTGAATAGGCAAGACGGGCCGGAAAAGCCGCTAATGCCAAAGTCACAACATGCGGAAAGGCCAGAAGTTCTTTATATCGTTTCATCGTTATGGCAATCCTATCTGCGAGCGTGAAAATCCAGCATGGATTTGCTCAAATAGACGCGCAAACCGTACCCTTGCCCTCCAGCCGCGAAAGCGGGAACTACTACTCATCTATCCCTACGGAGCAACTTGACTACAGCACCTGTAATTGCAGTAAATGACATTGGATCAGCTGCCGACTTTCTAGCAGCAATCGAATGACGGAGATCTAGTAACAGGAACAATCGTCCAGGTAGGACGCGAAGAAGTTCTTGTAGACATCGGATACAAAACTGAAGGTGTTATTCCTTCACGCGAGCTTTCAATTCGCCACGATGTAGATCCAAACTCACTCGTCAAGGTTGGCGAGACTATTGAAGCTCTTGTTCTTCAAAAAGAAGATAAAGAAGGTCGTTTGATTCTTTCTAAGAAGCGCGCTCAGTACGAGCGTGCCTGGGGAGACATCGAAGGCAAGAAAGAGCGCGACGAAGTTGTTATTGGAACATCGTCGATATCGGATTACGTGGCTTCTTGCCTGCATCTCTTGTTGAAATGCGCCGTGTTCGCGATCTAACTCCTTACATTGGTAAGCAGGTTGAAGCTCGAATCATTGAACTTGATAAGAACCGTAACAATGTTGTTCTTTCACGTCGTGCATTCCTAGAGCAGACACAATCTGAATCACGTACAACATTCCTTAACCAGTTACAAAAGGGTCAAGTTCGCACAGGTGTTGTTTCATCAATCGTTAACTTCGGTGCATTCGTTGACCTTGGTGGCGTTGATGGACTTGTTCACGTGTCAGAGCTTTCATGGAAGCACATTGATCACCCAGGTGAAGTTGTTGAAGTTGGCGATGAAGTAACTGTTGAGGTTCTTGAAGTTGACTTCGAGCGTGAGCGTGTCTCACTTTCACTCAAGGCAACACAAGAAGATCCATGGCAGGCATTTGCTCGCACTCACACAATCAATCAGGTTGTTCCAGGTGTTGTTACAAAGCTTGTTCCATTCGGAGCATTCATTCGTGTTCACGAAGGCATTGAGGGCCTAGTCCACATTTCAGAGTTGGCAGAACGCCACGTTGAAATCCCTGAGCAGGTTGTTCAAGTTGATGATGAGCTATTCGTAAAAATCATTGACATTGACCTTGAGCGTCGTCGTATTTCACTATCTTTGAAGCAAGCCAATGAAGGACATGAGATTGAGATCGAAGCATTCGATCCATCTCAATACGGAATGGCTGCTCGTTACGATGCTGCAGGAAACTTCATCTATCCAGAAGGTTTCGATTCAGATTCACAAGAGTGGAAGCCAGGATATGAAACAAAGTTGCTGATGCTGCTGCAACTCCAGCCGAAGAAGCACCTGCTGCTGAGTAGTAATAATTAGGATAAAAGGACTCGACTTAATCGTCGGGTCCTTTTTCTTTTCCAATCGGGTTATCCTTATTCCATGCGCGTAATCGCTTTAACTGGTGGCATTGGCTGTGGCAAATCACTTGCTGCCGAGTACTTTGCTGACCTGGGTGCAATCGTTATAGATGCAGATCAGTTGGCGCGTGCGGCAATAGAGCGAGGTTCAACTGGCTTTGATCAAGTGGTGAGCATTTTTGGTGATTCGATATTGAACAATGGGGACATAGATAGGCGTGCCTTGGGGGAGTTGATATTTAAGGATTCCACTTTGAAGGTGAAGTTAGAGAACATCATTCATCCATGGATTCGCCTCGAGTTCGAAGCAGCGGTTGCAGCACTGAAAGCTGATGAAACACTCGTCTATGAAATTCCACTTCTATTTGAAACTGGTGGCCAGGACCGCTTTGACATTGTCATTACCGTTGAATCATTAATGGAGAATAGGATTACAAGGCTACGTGCCAGGGGTTTACATATCTCTGAAATAGAAGCGCGCATTGCTTCCCAGGCAAGTCGTGAACAACGCGAATCGATAGCTGATTTCTTGATCGAAAATGATGGCAGTGAAGATGAATTACTGCGTAAAGTGGAAAATATATGGGATGAACTCGCGGATAGGGATGTAAAAAAGTAGGCTTGGCAAATGCGCCCGGTCTCAGAACTCCAACGTCGAGTCGAGCCTTTTCAAGTAATTAGTGACTATGTTCCAGCCGGAGATCAGCCTGAGGCCATTGAAGAGATCGCCCGACGAATCAATGCGGGCGAACAAGATGTGGTTCTATTAGGTGCAACTGGCACCGGAAAATCAGCTACAACTGCCTGGTTGATTGAAAAACTTCAACGCCCAACTTTGGTCTTAGCTCCCAACAAAACGTTGGCGGCGCAGTTAGCAAATGAATTTCGTGAACTACTACCAAATAACGCTGTTGAGTACTTTGTCTCTTACTACGACTACTACCAACCAGAAGCATACGTTCCACAGACCGACACATTCATCGAAAAGGATTCAAGTGTCAATGATGAGGTAGAGCGCTTACGTCACTCGGCTACAAACTCACTTTTGACTCGCCGTGATGTGATTGTGGTTGCGACTGTCTCTTGTATTTATGGACTTGGCACGCCACAAGAGTATGTGGATCGCATGATCAAACTTCGTGTAGGCGATGAGATTGAACGCAATGCCTTATTGCGCAAATTCGTGGATGTTCAATACAAGCGCAATGATGTCGCCTTTGAGCGTGGGACGTTCCGCGTGCGGGGAGACACAATCGAAATCATCCCAATGTATGAAGAGTTAGCTATTCGAATTGAGATGTTCGGAGATGAGATTGAGAAAATAACCACTCTGCACCCTCTTACGGGTGAAATCATGCGCGATGAGACTGAGATGTATATTTTCCCAGCTACTCACTACGCAGCTGGACCTGAAACGATGAAGCGAGCAATCGGTGATATTCAGGATGAACTACAAGTTCAACTCAATCTCTTTGAAAAGCAGGGCAAACTCCTTGAAGCGCAGCGCCTTCGAATGAGAACCACCTTTGATATTGAGATGATGGAGCAGATTGGTTTTTGTAGTGGAATTGAGAACTACTCACGGCATTTAGATGATCGTGCTGCTGGTTCTGCACCCAACTGCTTATTGGATTATTTCCCAGAGGATTTTCTCGTTGTTATTGATGAGAGCCATGTGACCGTTCCGCAGTTAGGTGCGATGTTTGAAGGCGATGCATCACGCAAGCGAACATTGGTCGAACACGGCTTTAGATTGCCTAGCGCGCTAGATAATCGACCACTGAAGTTTCCAGAGTTTATAGAGCGAACAGGACAAAAGCTCTATCTATCTGCAACCCCAGGAAAGTACGAGATGGCAAAGGTGGATGGCGATGTAGTGGAGCAAGTTATTCGCCCAACTGGTTTAGTGGATCCACAGATTGTAATCAAGCCTATTAAGGGTCAGATCGATGATTTGCTCAATGAAATTACTATTCGAGCAGAGAAGAACGAACGTGTTCTAGTCACAACACTCACTAAAAAGATGAGTGAAGATTTAACGGACTACTTACAAGAAAAGGGAGTGCGTGTTCGTTATCTGCACTCTGAGGTAGACACTCTGCGCCGTGTTGAACTCTTGCGCGAACTACGAACTGGTGAATATGACGTATTGATTGGTATCAACTTGCTTCGCGAAGGTCTGGATCTGCCAGAAGTTTCCTTAGTGGCGATTCTGGATGCAGATAAAGAGGGTTTCCTTCGCTCTGCCACATCACTCATTCAAACTATTGGCCGTGCTGCTCGAAATGTTTCAGGTGAAGTGCATATGTATGCCGATAACATCACAGCCTCTATGGAGAAGGCAATTGATGAGACAAATCGACGTCGTGCCAAGCAGGTTGCATACAATCTAGAAAAAGGCGTGGACCCACAGCCGTTGCGTAAAAAAATTGCAGATATCACCGATCTCATAAATCGTGAATCTGAGGACACTGATGAGCTGATGGCATCAAATAAGCGGGCGAATCAAAAGAGCGCAGCAACTGCAGGACTCTATGTGAAATCTCTGGCTTCGTTGCCGCGCCAGGATTTGATGGCGTTGATAGGCTCGCTCACTGATCAGATGCGCGCTGCTGCAGGGGACCTTCAATTTGAAGTTGCGGCACGTTTGCGTGATGAGATAAAGATTTTAAAGAAAGAGCTACGTTCAATGGAAGAGGCTGGGGTTTAGTGACTATCGACAAACTCATTGTTCGCGGTGCTCGCGAGCATAACCTTAAAAATGTCTCCATTGAGCTACCACGCAATGCACTCATTGTTTTTACAGGTCTATCTGGTTCGGGTAAATCATCATTAGCTTTCGATACTATTTTTGCCGAAGGCCAGCGTCGATATGTTGAATCTTTATCAGCATATGCCCGTCAATTTTTGGGACAGATGGATAAGCCGGATGTGGATTTCATCGAAGGCCTATCACCGGCGGTTTCTATTGACCAAAAGTCAACGAACCGTAATCCGCGCTCTACTGTGGGAACAATTACTGAAGTTTATGATTACTTGCGTTTGTTATTTGCACGCGCTGGTCGCCCTCACTGTCCAACCTGCGGTCACGCAGTTACCAGACAATCTCCGCAACAGATTGTTGATCAGATTTTGACTATGCCAGCAACAACAAAGTTTCAGGTTTTAGCTCCCATAGTTCGTGCACGCAAGGGTGAGTTCGTTGATCTCTTCGCTGACTTAATTACTCAAGGATTCTCACGTGCTCGCGTGGATGGTGAGGTTATTCAGCTCACCGATGTTCCAAAGCTAAAGAAGCAGGAGAAGCACACGATTGAAGTTGTTGTGGATCGTCTGACTGCAAAAGAAGAGTCAAAGACTCGCCTGACAGATTCCATTGAAACCGCGCTACGTCTTGCATCTGGAATTGTTCTTCTTGATTTTGTAGATGCCAAGGGTGCTGAGAAGGAGCGAACATACAGCGAGCACTTGGCTTGCCATGATTGCAACCTCTCCTTTGAGGAGTTAGAGCCACGTTCTTTCTCATTCAACTCACCATTTGGTGCATGCCCAGAGTGTTCTGGAATAGGAACCAAATTAGAGGTCGACAATGAATTGATCATTCCTGATGACTCGATATCGATTAATGAAGGTGCAATTGCGCCTTGGTCAGGTGGGCAGTCCTCGGATTACTTCTTGCGCTTGCTAGAGGCCTTGGCTAAAGATGTTTCATTCTCCCTAGATACACCGTGGAAGAAGATTTCCGTAAAGGCGCGTGATGCCATTATTAATGGCTATGAGTATGAAATTAAGATGAAGTACAAGGGCCGTTACGGAACCAAGAACTACACAACTGGTTTTGAGGGTGTTGTTCCATTTATTCATCGCCGTCACAGTGAGACAGATAGTGACTACAGCCGTGATAAGTACGAGGCTTATATGCGCGAGACACCCTGTGATGTTTGTAAGGGAGCTCGCCTTAAGCCTGAAGTATTGGCTGTGACTCTGGGTGGCAAGAATATTAGTGAAATTACAGAGCTTTCCATTATGGAGTGCGCGGAATTCCTTAAGGCGATAAAACTTAATAAGCGCGAAGCTCAAATTGCTGAACGGGTAATGAAGGAAGTACACGCCCGTCTTGGCTTTTTACTTGATGTTGGTTTGGATTACCTTTCACTAGCGCGTCCTGCAGGGACTTTGTCTGGTGGTGAAGCACAGAGAATTCGCTTAGCTACACAGATTGGTAGCGGGTTAGTTGGCGTGCTCTATGTTTTGGATGAACCAAGTATTGGTTTGCACCAGCGAGATAACCGCCGCCTAATTGATACCTTGACGCGTCTGCGTAATTTAGGAAATACACTCATTGTTGTTGAGCATGATGAGGAAACTATTAGAACCGCCGATTGGGTTGTAGACATCGGGCCTGGTGCCGGTGAACATGGTGGCAATGTTGTTGTTTCGGGTAGTTATGAAGACTTGATTGCTTCTAAAGAATCGATTACCGGTGCTTATCTCTCTGGTCGTAAGTCAATCGCGATTCCTACCAAGCGTCGTAAAATTGATCCTAAGCGCCAATTAGTTGTCAAAGGTGCGAAAGAAAATAACCTACAAAATATTGATGTGGAAGTGCCACTGGGTGTATTTGTTTCGGTTACTGGTGTGAGCGGTTCAGGTAAATCGACTCTGGTGAACGACATTTTGTATACAACCCTTGCCAACAAACTCAACGGGGCACGTCTAGTTCCTGGACGACACCGCACAGTTTCAGGTATTGATTTACTCGACAAGGTAGTTCACGTTGATCAATCACCTATTGGTCGCACTCCTCGCTCTAATCCTGCCACCTATACCGGCGTATTCGACAAAGTGCGCGCACTATTTGCTGAGACATCAGAGGCCAAGATCCGTGGCTATCAGCAAGGACGTTTCTCATTTAACGTTAAGGGTGGGCGCTGCGAGAACTGTTCAGGTGATGGCACCATCACAATTGAGATGAACTTCTTACCTGATGTCTATGTACCTTGTGAAGTTTGTCATGGAGCACGTTATAACCGTGAAACTCTTGAAGTGCATTACAAAGGCAAAACAATCGCTGATGTTTTAGATATGCCGATAGAACTCGCTGCTGACTTCTTTGAATCTGTCCCAGCGATTGCTCGCTATCTCAAGACTCTCAACGATGTTGGTTTGGGATATGTGCGCTTGGGTCAATCAGCACCAACGCTTTCAGGCGGTGAAGCTCAACGCGTGAAGCTATCGACTGAGTTGCAGCGACGATCAACTGGGCGAACCATTTATGTCTTGGATGAACCAACAACAGGTTTGCACTTTGAAGATGTAAGTAAGTTACTGGGAGTTCTCAATCGCTTGGTTGATACTGGCAATACTGTAGTTGTTATCGAGCATAACTTGGATGTTATTAAATCCTCTGACTGGGTTATTGATATGGGACCAGAGGGTGGATTCCGTGGGGGATTAGTTGTTGCCGAAGGAACTCCTGAAGATGTTGCCAAAGTTAAGACCAGTTACACCGGACAGTTCCTGGGTGAAATTTTAGCTAGTAATCGCAAAGTAGCGACTAAGTAGTAAGCGCCATGGCAGATCCCCAAAGTTATCGGCCAACAGATATTCCCAAGCTCCCCGGGGTCTATCGATTCTACGACGCAACGGATACCGTTATTTATGTTGGCAAGGCAATTAACTTGAAGAATCGGTTGAGCAATTACTTTCAGGGCAACTTAGCTGAGAAGACGTATCGTATGGTGCATCAAGCCGTGCGAGTTGATTGGACCATAGTTGATACTGAAGTGGAAGCTTTGCAGTTAGAGTTTTCATGGATAAAGCAATATGCGCCGCAATACAACGTGCAGTTTAGAGATGATAAGTCTTATCCATATCTAGCGATTACAAACAAAGAAGAGTTCCCACGGGTTTTCATTACTCGTAAATCCAAGCGTCCTGGGATTTCATACTTCGGGCCCTTTACTCATACCTGGGCGTTGCGCAGCACCTTTGATGTTGTATTAAAGACTTTCCCCATCCGCTCCTGCACAACAAGTAATTTTGAGCGAGCTCGTCGAACCAAGCGCCAATGTTTGCTGGGAGATATTGGCAAGTGTGCTGCCCCTTGTGTTGAGTGGATTAGTAAAGAAGATCATAAAGCGCTCTCTGATCGCTTAGTTAACTTCATGTCTAATGGAAATACTGACATTGTTCCAACGCTACGCGCTGAGATGGAGCTTGCATCTAGTCGAGAGGAGTTTGAACGCGCTAGCAAGATTCGAGATTCTATTGATGCAATAGTGCGTGCACAGGAATCGGCAGAGGCAGCTCTTCCGGAGAATTTAACTGCTGACATCGTGGCTATTCACCATGACGGAGCACATGCCGCCGGATCAATCTTCATTGTTCGAGGCGGTGCCATCAAGGGATCTCGATCGTGGATTGTGGATCAAAGTAAATCCCTAGAAGGCGATGATGAGATGGGAGCTCTTTTTTATTCAATCTATAGTCAGAGCGCGCCGACAGATATTCCAGCAGAGATTCTTATTAATGAACTTCCTCTAGATGCCTCGGCCTTAGAGAGTTGGCTCAGTGGTTTGCGTGGTGATCCAGTAACACTGAAGGTGCCACAACGCGGTGAGAAAGTTGAGATTCTGGCCACGGTTAAGCGAAATGCCCAGTATTCACTGATTCAGTTCTTAAGTAAACGTGCCAATGATGCCGCGGTCAGTGGCAAGGCTCTACTTGAAATTGAAGAAGCATTGGTTCTAAGCCGCACACCACTTCGTATTGAATGCTTTGATATTTCAAATATCTCGGGCACATCTGTAGTTGCTTCAATGGTGGTCTTTGAAGACGGATTGGCTAAGAAGAGTGAATACCGCAGGTTCATCATCAACACTGACGAGGGCTTCGATGACACCAGGGCTATGCATCAAGTGATAACTCGACGATTAAAGAGATTACTCGATGATAGATCTGTGGATGAGGCTGAAGTGGCAGAACTGGGTGGGAAGTTGAGCAAGTTCTCCTACCCACCACAACTCATTGTTGTTGATGGTGGACTACCCCAAGTCAATGCAGCAGCTCGTGCTTTAGCTGAATTAGGTATCACTGATATTGCTTTGTGTGGGTTAGCTAAGAGATTAGAAGAAGTGTGGGTTGCAGGTTCATCTGATCCGCTCATCTTGCCTCGTTCAAGTGAAGGCCTCTACCTTTTACAACGCGTTCGTGATGAGGCGCATCGTTTTGCCATTACTTTCCACCGTTCAAGACGCTCGAAGGGTATGTTGGAATCCATCCTTGATGAGATTCCACAACTTGGTCAGGCACGCAGAAAGGCGTTGCTTGAACGCTTCGGGTCAGTAGCTGCTATTCGTAAGGCAACTGTGGAAGACATCGCTGCAACTCCGGGTATAGGAGGCAAGATTGCAGCAGTGATTGGTGAACAGCTTTTGTCTATAAGTTCAAGCAAGGTAAATACCGAAACAGGAGAGATTTCTGAGAGCCTATAGTGGCTATAGAAGAGCGTGTTGGCGGGTTCTTGACAGGTGTAAGAGGATAAAGCCATGACGAGTAATGAGACCTTAGTCCTAACGGGGATGTCGGGAGCCGGACGTTCAACGGTTGCTCATGCTCTAGAAGATTTAGGTTGGTATGTAGTTGATAACCTACCGCCAGCGTTGCTGCCAGCTTTAGTTGGCAAAGGCACGGGTTCTCAGGGCAAAGAGTACGCAGTTGTGGTGGATGTTCGCGGAGGACATTTCTTTGATGAGTTAACTGCCGCGTTAGCTGAACTAAAGAAGAATGGATCGGCATACCGTTTAGTTTTCTTAGATGCTACAGATCAAGCTTTAGTTCAGCGCTTTGAATCCACTCGCAGACCACATCCCCTGCAAAGTGGCGATCGCATTGTGGATGGAATAGCACGTGAGAGAGCCAAGCTAGAGGAAGTTCGTGCTGAGTGCGATATCGCAATTGATACGACAAATCTAAATGTGCACCAACTTGAGAAGAGAATTGGTGAGATTTTTGGTGGTGGCAAGATTCAGGGGATTCGCATTAACGTCCTCTCATTTGGTTATAAGTATGGAATCCCAGTTGATTCGGATTTAGTTTTGGATTGTCGATTTATTCCAAATCCCCATTGGATTCCAGAACTTAGACCTCTGACAGGATTAACAACTGCGGTGAGTGAAAAGGTTTTGGGTAGTGAAGGTGTGAGTGAGTTTGTGAAGGATTATGTTGCACTTATCAACTCAATGATTCCTGGATACATGAACGAGGGAAAAAAGTATGTAACAATTTCTGTTGGCTGCACAGGTGGAAAGCATCGAAGTGTTGCAGTTGCTCAAGAGATTGCCCGCCAACTCAGTTCTAGTGATCGCTCTGCCTATGCAACGCATCGAGATGTCGGGCGAGAGTAGATAGTGCAAAAAGTAGTTGCACTTGGGGGAGGACATGGCCTTGCCGCAACATTGTCTGCCCTTCGCCAACTTACCAATGAGATAACTGCAGTTGTTACCGTTGCCGATAATGGTGGCTCTAGTGGTCGCTTGCGTGAAGAGTTTCCAATTTTGCCTCCTGGTGATTTACGTATGGCACTTGCTGCATTGTGTGCAGATGATGAATGGGGCCGTACATGGGCCCACATCATGCAACATCGCTTTGAAAGTGAAGGACCACTTAATGGCCATGCAATGGGTAATCTCTTACTGGCATCGCTATGGAATGAGAACGAAGATCCAGTTATTGGTTTAGATCGCGTGGGTCAATTGTTAAAAGTTATTGGGCGGGTTCTACCGATGGCTGAAACTGCTTTAGATATTGAGGGAACTTTTAATACTTCAACGGGGCGCATAGTTGTCAGAGGGCAAAAGGAAGTTGCTACAGCAAAGGGCCGCATTGAATCCTTACGTGTGATCCCTGAAAATCCGCAGGCGAGATTAGAAGCACTTACTGCTATTCGTGTGGCCGACTGGATAACAATGGGTCCGGGTTCTTGGTTTTCCTCCGTCATGCCACATCTGATGGTGCCGATGCAGCAAGATGCTCTACTTCGTACAAAAGCTAAAAAGATTTTGATCCTCAACCTTGATGCGACAAATACAACAACTGGAGAAGAGTTTGCCGGCTCTACACCAGAGGAACATTTAGAGTTTTTCCACTCCTATGCCCCTGAATTAAAGATCGATTATTGTCTGGTGGACTCATCTGTGGTCCGAAATTCTGCTGCCCTTGATGAAGCGGCTGCAAAAATGGACGGACGAGTAATTGCTGCCGATATTCGCAAGGCACCGGGCAGTGTTCATCATGATGTTGCAAAATTGACTCTCCATTTGGGCCACATCATGGGCCCAAAACTGGTTGGATAACCCCATGGCAATGACAGCATCAGTGAAGGACGAACTCAGTCGTGTTTCTGTGACTAAGCCATGCTGTCGCAAAGCTGAGGTTTCCTCACTGCTTCGCTTTGCTGGCGGTCTGCATATTGCTGCAGGCAAGATTTTGATTGAAGTTGAGTTAGATACTTCTCAAAGTGCGCGCAGGCTTCGAAAAGATATCGCTGATATTTATGGTCATGGATCTGATTTAGCAGTTCTCTCATCTAGTGGCCTTAGAAAAGGGTCACGCTATGTTGTTCGTGTCATTGAAGCCGGAGATGCACTAGCTAGGCAAACAGGTTTAGTAGATGCCAATGGTCGCCCCGTGAGAGGGTTGCCTCCTCAAGTAGTCTCTGCTGCCATCTGTGATTCAGAGGCAGCTTGGCGCGGTGCTTTTATTGCACATGGCTCACTGACTGAACCTGGACGCTCTTCTTCATTGGAAATTACATGTCCAGGCCCAGAAGCGGCGCTGGCATTAGTGGGTGCAGCGCGTCGAATGGGAATTGTGGCAAAAGCTAGGGAAGTGCGCGGCGTTGATCGCGTTGTGATTCGTGATGGTGATGCAATTGGAGTTCTACTCACACGTCTTGGTGCACATGAATCAGTTCTTGCATGGGAAGAGCGCCGTATGCGCCGTGAAGTTCGCGCAACAGCTAATCGCTTAGCAAATTTTGATGATGCAAATCTGCGTCGTTCTGCTCGAGCAGCAGTTGCTGCAGCAGCGCGCGTGCAGCGAGCGATGGAGATTCTTGGCCCAACAATTCCAGATCATTTAAAGGAAGCGGGTGAGCTTCGCATAAATCACGGGCAAGCATCCCTTGAGGAGCTGGGCTCTCTGGCCACTCCACCCATGACCAAGGATGCGATAGCTGGGCGAATTCGCCGACTATTGGCGATGGCTGATAAGCGTGCAGGAGAACTGGGAATTCCCGATACCGAGAGCGGGCTTTCCCCTGATTTGTTGAATTAAAGAGCGTTATTACTGAAGAGTTCACGCAATAGCCACTGATATGATTATGCCTAAGACCCCAACGTTGTGGCAGATTTGATGCATATTTCAACGTTTGGGCTTTTTCATTCCTAGCCCCTTTAGTAGCAAGGATACGTACCGTGATTAATGTCGGAATTAATGGTTTTGGGCGCATTGGACGCAACTTCTTTCGCGCATCGCTAACGAACCCAAATATCAATATCGTTGCAATCAATGACCTCACACCAAATGAGACTTTGGCGCATTTGCTCAAGTACGACTCAATCTTGGGTCGCTTGGGTCTTGAGGTTACATTCACAGATGATTCAATCACTGTTGATGGCAAGACCATCAAAGTTTTTTCAGAGCGTGATCCAGCTAACTTGCCTTGGGCCTCAGTTAAGGCAGATGTAGTTGTTGAATCAACGGGTATTTTCACAAAGGCAGCCGATGCTCAAAAGCACATTACAGCTGGTGCCAAGAAGGTAATCATCTCTGCACCTGCAACTGATGAAGACATCACCATTGTTATGGGCGTCAACCATGAAAAATATGATGGTTCAAAGCACAACATCATTTCTAACGCATCCTGTACAACTAACTGTCTGGCACCAATGGCTAAGGTTCTCAACGATAACTGGGGCATTGTTAAGGGCTTAATGACAACAATCCATGCCTATACAAATGACCAGGTAATCCTAGATTTCCCACATAAGGATCTACGTCGTTCTCGTGCAGCTGCAACTAACATGATTCCAACATCAACTGGTGCTGCAAAGGCAATCTCTTTGGTTCTCCCAGAGCTCAAGGGCAAGCTAGATGGTTATGCAATGCGCGTTCCAGTTCCAACAGGTTCAGCCACTGACTTGACTGTGGAACTCGCTAAGGAAGCAACAGCTGACGAAATTAACGCTGCGATGAAGGCTGCTTCACAGGGCGCGCTCAAGGGATACCTTTCATACACTGAAGACCCGATTGTGTCTTCAGATATCGTCACTGATCCATCATCTTGTATCTTCGATTCAGGTTTAACCAAGGTAATTGGTAACCAGGTCAAAATTGTTGGTTGGTATGACAATGAGTGGGGTTATTCAAACCGTCTTGTGGACTTGATTTCATACGTTGGCAAAACTCTTTAATGTCAGATCTTGCACACTTTGATGTAGCGGGAAAGCGGGTTTTTCTACGTTGTGATCTCAATGTTCCATTAAAAAGTGGAATCATTAAAGATGATGGTCGTATTAAAGCCTCGCTTCCTACTATCCAAGCATTGCTTGAAAAAGGTGCATCGATTGTTATCGCTGCGCACTTAGGTCGACCACAAGGTGAAGCTAAACCTGAATTTTCACTTGCGCCAGTAGCTAAGCGTTTAGGTGAATTATTAGGAAGCGAGATTATTTTCCCTGGACAAGTAGTTGGGGATGTAGTCACTTCAGCTGTTCAAGGGCTAAAGCCAGGTCAGATACTTCTTCTAGAAAATATTCGCTTTAGCGCAGCAGAGACCAGCAAAGAGGAATCAGAGCGCGCAGAGTTTGCAGGTCAATTAGCAAAGCTAGCCGACGCATACGTTGGTGATGGTTTTGGCGCCGTTCATCGTAAGCATGCTTCAGTATTTGATCTCCCAAAACTCTTGCCTCATGTTGCTGGTAATTTGGTTGCAGCTGAAGTAGAGGTATTGAAGAAACTTACTCAGAATCCAGAGCGTCCTTATGGAGTGGTTCTAGGCGGAGCAAAGGTTTCAGACAAGTTAGGCGTGATTGAAAATCTACTTGGAAAGGTAGATGTTCTAGCTATTGGCGGTGGAATGGTTTTTACATTCCTTAAAGCACAGGGAAAAGAAATCGGCACATCACTTGTTGAAATAGAGATGCTCGATGTTGTTAAAGGCTTAATTGAGAGTGCTAAGAAGAATGGCGTGAAACTGGTTCTTCCCACTGACATCGTTGTTGCACCCAGCTTTTCTGCCGATGCAACACCAACCTTAGTTTCAGTCGATGCGATTCCAGCAGATCAAATGGGTCTAGACATTGGTCCTGAGTCAGCTAAAACTTTTGCAATTGAAATCGAAAAATGTAAGACAGTTTTTTGGAATGGGCCCATGGGTGTGTTCGAATTTGCTAACTTTGCTGCTGGTACAAAAACAGTTGCTGCAGCGTTGACCAAGGTTTCAGGCATTTCAGTTGTTGGTGGGGGAGACTCGGCCGCCGCGGTGCGTGCATTAGGCTTTGCCGACTCAGAGTTCGGTTATATTTCAACTGGCGGCGGAGCATCGTTAGAATATTTAGAGGGCAAGGAACTTCCTGGTCTTCAAGCACTTGGCTTA
>JBEGPY010000010.1:0-12409 GCA_041181205.1 Actinomycetota bacterium
CAACGCCATGTTTACTGACTTGTAATATGGAAGTGAAGCAATTGTTGCACCTGAGTAAGCAGGTCCTACAACGCCAAGAACGTTCTTGTTTGATGCAACACCAGGAGCAACTGTTCCAGCTACTGCTGGGTCTCCCTGGTCATCGATTGAAACAAGCTTGATCTTGATGCTTGGGTTCTTTGCTTCGAATAGTTTGATTGCATACTTAACTGCGTTTTGCTCATCGGTACCTGTTGATGCTTCTCCACCTGAAAGTGGGCCTTGGTAACCGATTGTGTAAGTCTTAGCAGCTGCACTAGCTGTTGGTACTGATGCAATGCCAAAAGCTAGGGCTGCAGCAGATACAACGGCAAGTGAACTCTTGATCTTCTTGTTCATTTAGTGCCTTTCCTGTTCTTGTGTCCCGGGACAGGGAGGCGCTTAGGGTAATGGCAGGGATGAGGGTTTAACAAGCCCAATTGAGCATGAAAAGCCCGACTTTGGTTGCAGTTATGTAACGTTTTAGCAGAACTACCGAAGTTAGCTCTCGGGTACGGCCTGCGGACTAATGACGGCCTCGGCCACCTGTTTCATCGTTAATCGACGATCCATGGCCGCTCTTTGAATCCAAGAAAATGCTTCTGGTTCTGAGAGATTCAGTGCCTTCATCAAAATACCTTTTGCCCGATCAATAATCTTTCGTGTCTCAAGACGATCATGTAGATCTGCAACTTCAGCAGCAAGTGAGCGCATTTGTGTATGACGACTAATTGCGATTTCAATTGCCGGGATTAAATCACCAATCGTAAATGGCTTAACAACATATGCCATTACTCCAGCATCGCGAGCTCTATCTACTAATTCTTTTTGAGAAAAAGCTGTCAGCATCAAAACAGGTGCAAGATCAATAATTTTCTCAGCAGCAGATATTCCATCTAGCACTGGCATCTTCACATCAAGGATTGCTAAATCTGGTTTGTGTTCATTAGCTAAATCAATAGCTTCTTGGCCATTGGTTGCCTCTGCCACAACCTCATAGCCAGCACCCTGCAACATCTCAACAAGGTCCATACGAATAAGTGCTTCATCTTCGGCAACGAGGATGCGAACCTTTTGTGTCATGTGCCCCGAGTCGGATTTGAACCGACACTGTGCAGTGTTTGAGACTGCCCTCTCTACCGTTGGAGTACCGAGGCGTTAAGAGATAACCGAACGGGGCTAATCTTAGCGGTAAGCCGCAGCTACCCCACCAACAGCATCTCCCACGCGGTGAACGCGCATCGCGTTCGTTCCTCCTGGAATTGCAGGAGGAGATCCAGCAACAATCATCACTTGATCACCTAATTGAGCGCGACCTGAATCAATTAGAACAGCGTCAACCAATTTCACCATTTCATCAGTTGCACCAACGATAGGAGTGAGCATTGATTCAACGCCCCAAGAAAGTGCAAGACGGTTATATGTTCCAACCTCTGGAGTCATAGCAAGAATTGGAATTGGTGAGCGCAAACGAGACATACGACGTGCTGAATCTCCGCTTTGTGTAAAGGCCACCAAATACTTTGCCCCAACAATTGCGCCAACCTCGGTTGCAGCCTTAGTAATTGCTCCACCTTTAGTACGTGGGGCTGTCTTTATTGGGCGAATACGCTCTAAGCCGCCTTCTTCAGTCTTTTGAATGATGCGCGCCATCGTTTGAACGGCCTCAATTGCAAACTCTCCCACACTCGTTTCACCTGAGAGCATCAAAGCATCTGCGCCATCTAGAACTGCATTTGCACAATCTGTAGCTTCTGCGCGCGTTGGGCGTGAATTCGTAATCATGGATTCAAGCATTTGCGTTGCAACGATTACTGGCTTTGCCATATCTCGGGCTAACTCAATGCACTGCTTTTGTACCAATGGCACATCTTCAATGGGCAGCTCCACGCCTAGATCGCCTCGAGCGACCATAATGCCATCAAAGGCGTCAACGATTTCAGCAAGGTTTTCCACGGCTTGTGGCTTTTCGATCTTGGCAATAACTGGAACTCGAATACCTTCTTCATCCATAATCTTATGAACATCTTTAATATCATCGGCGCTTCTAACAAATGAGAGCGCAATAAAATCTGCGCCAGCACGCAATCCCCAACGAAGATCTTCTATATCTTTCTCAGATAACGCTGGAACTGAAACTGCTACACCAGGCAAGTTAATTCCTTTGTTGTTACTCACCGCACCAGGTTCAATAACCTTAGTAATAACATCATTTGCCTTAACTTCAATCACTTCAACTGTTACTTTTCCATCATCAATTAGTATTCGATCCCCAGCTTTGCAATCCCCTGGTAAACCTTTATACGTTGTTCCCACGCGCTCTTTTGTTCCCTCAACTTCATCAGTTGTAATAACAAATATGTCACCACGTGCTAAATCATGTGGTCCAGCCTTAAAGCGAGCAAGGCGAATCTTCGGACCCTGAAGGTCAACAAGAATGGCAACCGAGCGCCCAACAGCTTTTGCTGCTTTGCGAACAGAATCAAGGCGCTCTTGATGCTCTTTATACGTGCCGTGAGAGAGATTCAACCGTGCCATATTCATTCCAGCATCAATGAGCTCCTTCACCTTCTCGGGAGTATCAACAGCTGGACCCATCGTGCACACAATCTTTGCTCTACGCATGTTCCTACCTTAAACCATCAGTTGACGTGTTGTGGGTTCAATGGGTGAGGGAAGTTGGGTCTCTCCAGTGAGATATTTGTCAACAGCTGCTGCTGCACTTCGACCTTCTGCAATTGCCCAGACAATGAGTGATTGTCCACGCCCTGCATCTCCTGCAACGAAAATACCTTCTTCACTTGTTTCAAAATCTGCATTACGGGCAATGATTCCACGATCATCTAACTTTACTTCAAGCTGCGAAATGAGATCTGATTGCTCAGGGCCTGTAAAACCCAATGCAAGAAATACGAAATCTGCGCGAATTTCTTTATGAGATTTCTCTACTGGCTCAAACTTTCCATTTTCAAACTTCGTTTCAACAATACGAATCGCCCGCAAATTTCCATCGGCATCACCTAGAAACTCTTCAGTACTTACTGAGAACATGCGGTTATCTGTCTCTTCATGCGCACTTGAAACTCGATAAATCATTGGATATGTAGGCCATGGCTGTGAATCTGGTCGTTCATCACTTGGTCGTGGCATAATTTCTAGTTGAGTAATACTTGCTGCGCCTTGGCGAATTGATGTGCCCAAGCAATCTGCACCAGTGTCACCACCACCCAGAATCACTACATGCTTACCTGCAACATTAATGGGTGAAACTTCAATCTCACCCAGCGCCTGCTTATTACCCCAAGGCAAAAACTCCATTGCCTGGTAAACACCCTTAAATTCACGGCCCGGAATAGGCAAGTCACGCCATTTAGTTGCACCCACTGCTAGAACAATTGCATTGTATTTCTTGCGAAGGTCAGCTCCTGTTAATTCAACTCCGACATCAACGCCGGCACGAAAACGTGTTCCCTCTTTTTCCATCTGCACTAAACGGCGATCAAGGATGTGTTTTTCCATTTTAAACTCTGGAATTCCATAGCGAAGAAGACCACCGATTTTATCGGCTCTTTCATAGACGGCCACAGTGTGACCAGCGCGAGTCAGCTGTTGGGCCGCAGCTAGACCTGCAGGTCCTGAGCCGATAACAGCAACAGTCTTACCAGTGATGCGATCTGGTGCTAGTGGCTTAACTTCACCATTATCAAAAGCTTCTTCAATGGTGCGCAGCTCTACTTGCTTAATTGTCACGGCATCGCGATTAATCGCAACAACACATGCAGTCTCACATGGGGCTGGACACAAACGTCCAGTGAACTCAGGAAAATTATTTGTGGCATGCAGGCGGTTAATCGCCTCGGTCTTATCTCCGCGCCAAATCAAATCATTCCATTCAGGGATCAGATTTCCGAGTGGGCAACCTGAGTGACAGAAAGGGATACCGCAATCCATGCAACGCCCTGCTTGCTTTTGTAAGTGTTCAAAGCTTTGTGGTTCATATACTTCGCGCCAATCTTGAATTCGAACATCTACTGGACGCCGTGTTGGAGTTTCACGTTCAGTTGTCATAAAACCTTTTGGATCAGCCATGTGCAGCAACCTCCATCACCAATGCATCTACTGGCAAACCTTCACGTGTTGCCCGTGCCATTGCATCTAGTACACGCGCATAATCGCGTGGCATAACTAGAGAGATTCTCTTGATTGCACTGTCCCAATCCTTGATGAGATCGCTAGCAACAACAGAACCAGTCTCTTCGGCAAAACCAGAAATCAAAGAACGCAGAATCTCTTTTTGCTCTTCTGGAACAGCCAGAATGTCCACCATATCTGTATTCACATTTGCTGGATCAAGATCTAGAACAAAGGCTCGTCCGCCTGACATACCGGCAGCAAAGTTGCGGCCTGTAGGTCCAAGAACAACAACGCTTCCGCCAGTCATGTATTCACAACCATGATCACCAATGCCTTCAACAATTGCAGTGGCTCCTGAGTTTCTAACACAGAAGCGCTCCCCGACAACACCGCGAATCATGATTTGACCAGATGTTGCACCGTAACCAATAACATTTCCGGCAATAACATTTTCGAATGAGTTAAACGTAGATTTCTCATCAGGTCGGACAATGATGCGACCACCTGAAATACCTTTACCCACATAGTCATTTGAATCACCATAAAGACGAATTGTTAAACCTCGTGGAATAAATGCGCCGAGTGATTGCCCAGCTGAGCCATGCAAAGTCACATCTATTGTGTCATCAGGTAATCCTGCTCCCCCATGCTTGCGCGTGATTTCAGCGCCCAACATCGTTCCAACAGTTCTATTCACGTTTCGAACAGGAAGATCAATACGCACTAATTCTTTATTCAAAATTGCTGCTTCTGAGAGTGAAATAAGTTGGTTATCTAGCGCAGCATTAAGTCCATGATCTTGCTGTGCGGTGTTATGAAGTGGGCTGTTCACATCTGGTCGGGTCAGCAACGGTGAAAGATCAAGGCCGCTGGCCTTCCAGTGATCAACTGCGCGCTTTGTATCTAAATACTCAACATGGCCAACTGCTTCAAGCAGAGTCTTAAAGCCAAGGCTGGCCAAAATCTCTCTGACTTCTTCAGCGATATATTCAAAGAAAGTCTCAACGAATTCAGGTTTACCAGTAAAGCGCTTGCGCAGTTCAGGGTTCTGTGTTGCAACACCAACCGGGCATGTATCTAAATGACATACACGCATCATGATGCAACCAGAAACAACAAGTGGCGCGGTAGCAAAACCAAACTCTTCTGCGCCAAGGAGCGCAGCAATAACAACATCGCGACCTGTCTTTAACTGACCATCGGCTTGAACAACAATTCGATCACGTAAATTATTCAGCAACAATGTCTGCTGGGTTTCAGCTAGTCCAAGCTCCCATGGAGCACCTGCATGCTTGAGTGAAGTCAGCGGTGATGCACCCGTTCCACCATCATGGCCAGAGATAAGAACAACATCGGCGTGAGCCTTGCTCACACCAGCTGCAACCGTTCCAACACCCACTTCTGCCACAAGTTTGACGTGAACACGTGCATTCTTATTAGCGTTCTTTAAATCGTGAATGAGCTGTGCAAGATCTTCAATGGAATAAATATCGTGGTGTGGAGGAGGTGAAATAAGACCTACCCCAGGAGTTGAATAGCGGACCTTTGCGATCCATGGATACACCTTGTTACCTGGGAGTTGCCCACCTTCACCTGGCTTTGCACCTTGTGCAATTTTAATTTGAATGTCATCTGAATTAACCAAATAATCACTAGTGACGCCAAAGCGGCCCGATGCAACCTGCTTGATCGCAGAACGCTTTGAATCTCCATTGGCCATCTTTAGATAGCGCTCTGGATCTTCGCCACCTTCACCCGTATTTGATTTACCACCTAAACGGTTCATAGCAATTGCCAAAGTTTCATGGGCCTCTTGAGAAATCGAACCATATGACATCGCACCAGTTGAGAAGCGCTTAATAATCTCTGATGCAGATTCCACTTCATCTATTGCAATGGCAGAACGCACGCTTTCATTGAAACCAAAGAGTCCGCGCAATGTCATTAACCGTGTGCTCTGATCATTGACTCGGTCGGTATAGCGCTTGAAGACGTCATAGCGCTTATTGCGAGTGGAGTGCTGCAATGTAAATACTGTCTCTGGATCAAATAAATGTGGTTCACCTTCACGGCGCCACTGATATTCCCCACCAATAGGCAATCTCTTAGTTCCAGGAATAGCTCCCCCTGGCGGATATGCAATGTGGTGACGCGCAATTGTCTCTTGGGCAATGACATCTAAATTGACTCCACCTAAGCGCGATGTTGTGCCAACAAAATACTCATCTACTAACTCTTGACTCAAACCAATGGCTTCAAATACTTGAGCTCCGGTGTATGAAGCAATGGTGCTAATGCCCATTTTGGACATAACTTTGAGAACACCTTTACCTAAAGACTTAATTAAGTTACGCACAGCTTTTTCAGGTGTAATTCCTGTAATTACTCCCTGCAGAACTAAATCTTCTGCCGTTTCCATAGCTAAATATGGATTAACAGCTGCTGCTCCATATCCGATTAAGAGAGCAACGTGGTGCACTTCTCTCACATCGCCAGCTTCAACAACAAGTCCCACCTTGGTACGTGTTTTTTCACGGATCAAATGGTGGTGCACAGCAGAAGTTAATAAAAGAGATGGAATGGGTGCTTCTTCAGCATCTGCATCACGATCTGAAAGAACGATGATGTGAGCACCATCATTAATGGCCTGTGAAACCTCAGTCTTGATTTCTTCTAAGCGATCACGAAGTGAATCTCCGCCGTCTGCTACAAAGAACAGTCCTCGAATCACATGGGCACTTAAGCCCGGATATTCACCATCAGCGTTAACGTGAATAATCTTTGCTAACTCATCGTTATCGATAACTGGAAATGCCAATGAGATTTGACGGCAGCTACTTGGTCCTGGATCCAATAAATTGTGCTCTGGCCCCATTGAAGTTCCAAGGCTTGTAACCAACTCTTCGCGAATAGCATCAAGAGGCGGATTAGTGACCTGTGCAAAAAGTTGAGAGAAATAGTCAAAGATTAAACGTGGCTTATCGGAAAGGGCTGCAATAGGAGTGTCCGTTCCCATTGAACCTAGAGCTTCTAATCCATTTTTTGCCATCGGTGTAATAAGAATGCGAACTTCTTCTTCGGTGTAACCAAATGCACGCAGACGGCGCAACACTGATGAGTGAGGGTAAATAATATGTTCGCGCGAAGGTAGATCACTTAACTTGACCATCCCGTCTTGGATCCAGTCTCCGTAAGGAGAAGAGTCAGCTAATTGATCTTTGATTTCGGAATCTTCAATAATACGTCCAGCTTCAATGTCTACTAAGAACATCTTGCCTGGCTGCAAACGTCCCTTTCTTACAATGTTTTCAGCAGGAATCTCCAGAACGCCAACTTCAGATGCAAGAACAACAAGTCCATCATTTGTTACCCAAAAACGTGATGGGCGCAAACCATTTCGATCAAGAACCGCTCCAACTTGATGTCCATCGGTAAATGTCACACATGCAGGACCATCCCATGGCTCCATCAATGATGCATGGAATGCATAGAAATCACGGCGATTCTGCGGCATCGTTTCATGGTTTTCCCACGCTTCAGGAATCATCATCAAGACTGCATGCGGCAGCGAACGACCACCCAAATACAACAGCTCTAGAACTTCGTCAAAGGAAGCCGAGTCACTACCTGACATTTCAACAATTGGGAATAAGCGCTTGAGATCTCCTGGAATTAAATCACTTTCAAGTAAAGACTCACGTGCACGCATCCAGTTTCGGTTTCCCTTAACAGTATTGATTTCACCGTTGTGGGCAATAAAGCGATAAGGGTGCGCCAGTGGCCACGAAGGAAAAGTGTTAGTTGAAAAGCGTGAGTGAACGAGTGCAAGTGGTGAAATTACTCGCTCATCAGAGAGATCTGGGAAAAACTCTTCTAACTGTCCAGTTGTAAGCATGCCCTTGTAAACAATTGTTTGGGATGAAAGAGAAGGGAAATACACTTTCAAACCATGTTCGGCGCGTTTGCGCAAACAGAAGGCTATTCGATCTAGAGCTAAGCCTGATTCCCCATTGGCTCCTGAAAGAAAAATCTGTTGAAAATTCGGCATGACTGACAGTGCTGTTTTGCCAAGTGATTTTGAGTTAATTGGTAGCTCGCGCCATCCTAAGACTTTCAATCCTTCTTCTACTGCAATCTTCTCTATTGCAGCTTTAAGATCGACACCCTTTTCAACAAATGCAATGCCAGATGCATAGGAGCCAGCTGACGGTAAATCAAAAGTAGTTACTTCTTGATAAAACTTATCTGGAATACGAATAAGAATTCCTGCACCATCACCACTATCTGGTTCTGCTCCAGATGCACCTCGGTGCTCTAAGTTGCGAAGTGCGGTGAGAGCTTTTTCAACAATCTCATGTGTTGCTACTTTATTAAGCGTTGCCACCATTGCCACACCGCAGGCATCATGTTCTTGCGCAGGGTCATAGAGACCTTGTGCATGCGGGTAATTGGATGGCAAAGCCACGGCGTCAGAGCTCCTGTTGTCGAAAATGATGTGAGGGACAACCTTGGCCCTGTGTTACTGGTAAAGGGTAGCAACAAAAGCGATTTTTTCTCTATCAGTTACATCCCAGAGATATGGGCAATCTTTCCTATTGCTGCGGTGATGAGCATGCCCAAGCAGCCTCCGATGATCACTCGGATCGTTGGTATCAAGAGCTTTGAGCCCGCAGTCCTGGCGCTGAGTATTCCAGTAAGAAGTAAGCCAACTACTGTGAAGGCAACAATGCTCCATGCTTTAGCACCGACAGTTGTTGCAAAGGCTCCCAAGAGTGGGACGAATCCTCCTGCTGTAAAACTTAGCGCTGAGGCAACTGCTGCCTGAATTGGGCGGGCCTTTGTGTGGGGATGTTGACCTAACTCATCACGCAAGTGTGCAGCAAGTGGATCTTTCTTATGCATCTCTTGTGCAACAGTTAAGGCAAGTTCAGGTGAAAGACCTCTGGCGATATAAATGTGTTGGAGCTCTAAAAGCTCTCCTTCAGGATCTGCAGCAAGATGTTCAATTTCTAACTGGCGATCTGATTCTTCAACATCGTTTTGAGAACGAACCGAAACATACTCTCCAACGGCCATAGACATGGCACCTGCAGAAATTCCTGCAAGACCTACCGTCAAAAGGAGATCAGTTTTACCGGCCGCAGCAACACCAATCATCAAAGATGCTGTTGAAACTAAGCCATCGTTTGCACCAAGAACTGCAGCACGCAACCAACCGGCACGATGAGTGCGGTGGTGAAGATTGCGTTGATATACCTCTTCTAGTGCCATATCAAAGAGCCTACCTGAAAGTTAACGGGCTTTGCGCGATTGTGTGCGAAATGTCACTGCCCCAGCGATGGCAACAATCAAACTGACCCAGATATTTAGGCGCAAGCCAGCAATTGTGTGAGCAGAATCAATACGGATGGATTCAATTGCTAAGCGTCCTATGGAGTACACCATCACATAGAGTGAAAAGATCTGTCCCGGTACTAAGCGCTTACCCAATCTGATAAGTACAAAGGCCAAAACCGCACACCATATTGATTCATAGAGAAATGTTGGGTGAAAGGTTTCAAATGCAGAATAGCCCGTTGGTCGAAACTGTGCAGGAACTTCTAACGCCCACGGCGCATTTAATGGTCGCCCAAATAGTTCGATATTAAACCAATTACCAAATCTGCCAATTGCTTGCGCAAATAAAATCCCTGGAGCTAGCGCATCCAAAAAGTAAGCAAAATTTGGCAATTGCATACGCTTAGCTAATTGGCGATACCTCCACCATGCACCAATGACACCAAGTGAAATTGCTCCCCAAATACCCAAACCACCTTCCCAGATTTTGAAAGCATCAACTGGGTTTCCTCCAGAACCAAAATATGCATCTGGTGAGGTGATCACGTGATAAATGCGCCCACCAATTATTCCCACAGGAACGGCGGTGATGGCGACCTCTGAAACAACTGATTTAGCATCCGGTGCGTGAGAGCGAAAGCGCTTATCCCCCAACCAAATGGCAACGGCGATACCAGTAATTATGCATAAGGCGTAAAGGTGAAAAGTAAACGGACCCAACTCCAACGATGAAACTGTTGGTGAAGGAATTGAACGAATCAAGGTTTAGCTAGCTTCGAACGCTGCAGTGAACTCTTCAAGAAGGAATGCACTGTTCTTTCGCTCCCACAACTTACCGTTAAAGAACACGGTTGGAGTTCCTTGAACCTTGTATTTGCCCATTGAATCATAAGCTGCTTTCACTTTATCTAGCTTTGAACCCTTGGTCACACAATCAATGAAACTCTGGGAAGTAAGACCCGCATAACTACCAATTTTGATTAAGTTTTCTCTTGAATAGAAACCTGAATTTTCAAGCACTGGCTGCACCAAATACATAGCCTTATGAAAATCAAGGTAACGGCCTTCATCGGCAGCGCAGTAAGCAGCATTTGAAGCAGATACTGATTCATTGCCCAGGAAAGAGAGAACGTGAAAAACGACATTAGCTTTTTTAGCGCGCACTAAATCATCAATAAACTCACCATTGGCCTGTTCAAAGGTATTACAGACTGGACACTGTGGGTCTTCCCACAAATCAACAGTTTTTGCTGCGCCGTTGTTAAATGTAATGCCAGCACCATTAGCATCATCAACTGTTGAAGTAACTGTTGGTCCAACTTTAAAATTGTTCAAGATCGCAAATGACTCATTGGCTTTACTCTTCTGACCAACAACACTAAAAATGGCCCCTGTTGCAACAACTATTGTGACCATTCCGATTACTAACCACCGTGTGAAGTTATCTCCGCCAGATGCTTTAGTTGCCTTAGCCTGCTTTGCCATTTACTGCTCCTCGATATTGTGAAGTGGTTTTTCAATGCTTAAACGTCCATAGGGGAAAAAGTATAGATAGATGCCGCATAAAGCCAAGCCTAAATCACGCAGAATCTCCTTGAGATAGGCGCTATGTGCCTCGGCAGCTTTACTTGGATCAACTTCGCCTCCCCCGCCAAAGCACCCGCAGTCAATAAGGATGCCGCGGGCCCACACCGAGATAATGGCGGCGATAAAAACAATCATGATGGCAGTGGCAACTACTGCAGCCAATCGTGTGGTGAGACCAATAACGATAAGAATTCCAAGAGCGATCTCTAACCACGGCAATGCGTAGCCCATGAGGTGCGCAAGATTTGTTGGCAAGATTTTATAAGCAGCAACTGCGCTAGCTGACTCAGAGGGTTTGAAAGCTTTTAAACCCCCTGCTACTAACAACACTCCGCCCAGAAGAATGCGACAAAGCAGCGTAATAAAGGGTTGGTATTTCTTATTAAAATTATTCATCGGCCTTCACGCACTCCTAAGGCCAACTCTTTAGCTAATGCTGAAATCGCATCTAGGCCTTCTTGCTCAGATTTGGCATTTAAAAGCAGCTTTATAAATGCAGAGCCAACAATGACACCATCTGCATAGGCTGCAACTTGTTTTGCCTGTTCACGTGTTGAAACACCCAAACCAACTGAGACTGGCAGCGCAGTTGTCTTTTTGACCCTTGCAACTAGCGCACTGGCATCAACTGAGACATTAGTTCTTGCTCCCGTTACTCCCATGACAGATGCTGCATATACAAAGCCACCTGTTTTAGAGGTAACTTGAGTCAAGCGAGCATCTGAAGTACTTGGTGCAACGACATAAATCGGATTGATTCCAGAGTTGCTAACTGCCTCTAACCAGCGTCCAGATTCTTCAATTGTCAGATCTGGCGTAATAACTCCAGAGCCACCATTGTCAGCAATGGATTGTGCAAACTCTTTCACACCATATTTTTCAATCGGATTCCAATACGTCATCACAACTGCTGCAACCCCAGTTGAACTTGCCACCTTTAGCGCGGAAAAAACATCTGCAGCATTTGTCCCACCCTTGAGGGAAATCTCTGCTGCTTCTTGAATAGTTGGGCCATCCATAATCGGATCGCTGTAGGGATATCCAATTTCAATTGCGTCAACGCCAGCGTCAGCCAATGCTTGGATTGCTTTTTCACAACCTGACTTAGAAGGAAATCCCGCTGGAATATATGCAATGAGTGCGGCTCTATTTTCTGCACGAGTTTTTTCAAAGACTACATCTAAAGCTGTGCTCACAGTGGAATTCCAAAATACTGCGCTGCAGTTTGAACATCCTTGTCCCCACGGCCAGAAAGGTTAATGAGCAGAGTTGCATCAGGACCTAACTCATTTCCAATCACTAATGCACCAGCTAATGCATGAGCGGTTTCAAT
>JBEGPY010000011.1:0-12346 GCA_041181205.1 Actinomycetota bacterium
AAAGCTCACTCACACCAAAAGTTACTGCCCAACTCCCCGAACTCAGCGATGGTCCGCACATGGCATATGCCTTGCAATGGCTCTTCTTTGCCGGATTAGTAATTTACGGGCGAATATTAATTCGGCGAACCCGTTAAGTCCTGACGGTTATAAAGATCGGCGTATAGACCTCCACGAGCAACAAGCTCATCATGTTTTCCGCGCTCAACTATGTGGCCCTTTTCTAAAACAAGAATCTGATCGGCATCTCGTACAGTACTCAAGCGATGTGCAATGACAATGCTTGTACGACCCTTAAGTGCACTCTGCAAAGCGGCCTGAACTAAGGCCTCATTCTCTGAATCCAAATGCGCTGTAGCCTCATCAAGAATCACCACTGAAGGTGACTTAAGGAGAAGTCTGGCAATGGCCAGTCTTTGCTTTTCTCCACCAGAGAGTCGATGACCACGCTCTCCCACCATCGTGTCCAGCCCATTAGGCAAGCTCTTAATCAACTCCCAAATCTGTGCTGACTCACAGGCGAGACGCATTTCATCTTCTGTGGCATCATTTTTTGCATAACGTAAGTTCTCAGCAATTGTTTCGTGGAATAAGTGCGCATCCTGCATAACAACACCTATTGCACCACGCAAAGATTCAAGGGTGAGATCACGGATATCGTGTCCATCAATTTCAATTGCCCCTGTCGTAACGTCATAAAGTCTTGGCAACAGCGCACTAATCGTTGTCTTACCTGCACCAGATGGACCAACTAATGCGGTTAATGTTCCAGGAGCGGCAGTAAATGAAAGGCCACGAAGTACTTCACCACTTTGAATCGTCTCAGGCTTTGCAGCAGATTCAAGGGAGGCAAGTGATATCTCTTCAGCCCTTGGATATGAAAAACTAACATCCTTGAACTCAATCTTCGGGTGAGTTGGTCTTAATTCAATCGCATTTTCACGATTCTTAACCATTGGTTCTAGGTCTAACACTTCAAACACACGTTCAAAAGAAACAAGTGATGTCATGACATCAATTCGCACATTTGATAGCGCCGTTAGCGGACCATAGAGTCTGGCCAAGAGGGCGGTAATTGCAAGCAAGGTTCCAACGGTTACGCCCCCACTAATTGCCAAATGGCCACCAATTCCGTAGGCGAAAGCTGTAGCGATGGCTGCAACGCTAGTGAGCGCGATAAAGAAAAGACGGTTGAGCATTGCCATTTTGATACCAATATCTGCAACCTTGCGCGCTCTAGATCTAAAGTATTCCCTCTCTCTATCGGGTTCTCCATAGAGTGCCACGAGCATTGCACCAGAGACATTAAAGCGCTCAGTCATCGTGCTCGACATCTCGGCATTGGTATTAAAGGAGTCACGCGTTAACTCTTGAAGTTTTCGACCAACCCATTTTGTTGGAATGAGAAATACGGGCAAAAGCAGAAGTGAAAAGATTGTGATCTGCCACGACAAAATCATCATGGTCACACCCACGAGAATTAAGCTCACAACGTTGCTAACAAGTCCTGAAAGTGTCGCAGTAAAGGCCTGCTGAGCACCCATCACATCAGAGTTAATTCTGGATATGAGCGCACCTGTTTGTGTGCGAGTAAAGAACGCTATTGATTGTCTTTGCACATGCCCAAACACCAGTGATCGCAGATCATAAATAAGACCTTCACCAATGCGTGATGAAAAATATCGACCCAGCATGCTCATTGCAGCATCTGCGATTGCAAGTAAACCGACGAAAATCGCTAATCGGGTAACCAGTGAGCCGTCTTTAGGTATAACACCTTCATCAATGAGCTGGCGCAAGAATAATGGTGTAGCAACAATTAGCGCTGCGTCAATGATGACTGTAAAAAGGAAAACCCAAATACTAAACCGATACGGTTTTGCGAAGGTAAATATCCGCTTAACAGTCCCGGCCTTGAGTTTTTGCTGCTTGACCGATGGGTCTGCGGTCATCGACCTATGGGTCATCCAAGCCGCATGCATTGACATGTGACTACCTTATTGAGTTATACCTCAGACAGTAAAACCGAGAGCGCGAAGCTGATCTCTTCCGTCATCAGAAATCTTGTCAGGACCCCAAGGTGGCATCCAGACCCAGTTAATCTTCACATCTGTTGTCATCCCCGCCAATGCTGAACGAGTCTGATCTTCAATAACATCTTGAAGTGGGCATGCTGCCGATGTCAGCGTCATATTTAAAATAGCTATGTTGGCCTCATCAACCATCACATCGTAAATTAATCCTAAATCAACAACGTTGATTCCCAATTCTGGGTCGACAACATCCTTCATTGCCTCTGTTACATCTTCAACACTCGTTGTCATTTGCTCTCTCCCTGTGACTGAATCGCTGCATCTTTAAAGGCCATCCAACCAAGCAGTGCGCACTTTACACGACCTGGAAACTTTGAAACTCCAGCAAATACCACTGCATCCTCTAGGACTTCAGAGTCCCCCGCTGCAGTTCCCTTGCTGGCCATCAACTCTGAAAAAGATTTAGCAATAACCTCTGCTTGATCCAACGTCTTATCTGTAACAAGATCACTAAGCATCGAAACACTTGCCTGTGAAATTGAGCAACCCTGCCCATCCCAAGTCAGTGAAGTAATAACGTTGTTTTCGACATTAAGATTCAAAGTGATTTCATCACCACAACTTGTATTCACATGGCTCACTTGCGCCGTGTAAACGGGATTGAGCCCCTTATGTTGTGGATGCTTATAGTGATCCAGGATCACTTCCTGATACAGCGAATCAAGTTCCATTAAAATCTCCCAAAGTACTTCTGAGCACCTAGTAATGCTTCCACTAAGGCATCAACGTCACGCTCATCATTGTAGAGATAAAAAGAAGCACGTGTTGTAGCTGGGACATTCATAGCTCGCGCTAGCGGCCAAGCACAGTGATGACCTGTGCGAACAGCAACTCCCTGACTATCAACATACTGACCAATGTCATGGGGATGAATATCTGCAAGAGTGAAAGAAACTACAGCGCCGCGAGAAACATTTTCTAGTGGTCCAACAATTCTAATTCCTTCAATAGCAGAGATTTTTTCTAAGGCATAGCCTGTGATTGCAATTTCATGCTCACGGACTGCATCCATACCAATGTCCAACAGATATTTACATGCAGCACCTAAACCAACAGCCTGTGCCATGTTAGGTACGCCTGCTTCAAATTTTTGTGGAACTGGAGCCCATGTTGCACTTGTCATGGTGACGTTTTCAATCATGGATCCACCAGTAAGAAATGGTGGCAGTTCATCTAGGAGTTCAGCCTTACCCCATAAAACTCCGACACCTGTTGGACCTACTGCTTTGTGTCCAGAAAAGGCTAAGAAGTCCACACCAAGTGCAGCCACATCCACACTCATATGTGGAACCGATTGACATGCATCTAGGACAACTACTGCGCCAACTTCATGTGCACGTTTAACAATGGCATCTAGTGGATTAATAGTTCCCAAAACATTTGATTGGTGAGTGATGGCAACAACTTTAGTATTGGCAGTAATCACCTGATCTATATTTGAAAGATCGAGTCTGCAATCCTGAGTGACGTTAAACCATTTAAGCTCGGCTCCAGTGCGCTTAGCTAACTGCTGCCAAGGGATCAGGTTTGCGTGGTGCTCCATCTCCGTCACAACTATGGAGTCTGAAGAAGTTAAAGCAAAGCGGTTACCCGGCTCAGCATTACCCATTGCATAGGCGATGGCGTTGATTGATTCGGTGGCACTTTTTGTGAAAATGATTTCATTTTCTTGCCCGCCAATAAACTTTGCGACAATTTCACGTGCGCCTTCATAGGCATCAGTAGCCTCTTCAGCTAGTTGATGAGCTCCACGATGAACGGCGGCATTGTGCTTTGAGTAGAAATCACTCTCCGCATTAATGACCACCCAAGGTTTCTGTGCAGTAGCACCACTATCTAAGTAGACAAGCCTTTTACCATCGCGAATAGTACGTTCAAAGATAGGAAAATCTTTACGTACGTCTGCGACAGAAAAGCTCATTAGTCCCTTACTTGCTCACGTAGTCTGCGTAGCCATTGGCTTCTAGCTTGTCGGCTAGATCCGGTCCACCTTCTTCAACAATTTTGCCATTAGCAAAAACGTGAACAAAGTCAGGCTTGATGTACTGCAAAATACGCGTGTAGTGAGTGATAAGCAATACCCCTAGGTCATTATTAGCCTTGGCACGATTAACGCCTTCAGAAACAATACGAAGAGCATCAACATCTAATCCTGAATCTGTCTCGTCAAGTATTGCCATCTTCGGCTTCAATAGCTCAAGCTGCATAATTTCATGGCGCTTCTTTTCTCCGCCAGAAAAGCCTTCGTTAACGTTGCGTGTTGCAAATGCTGGATCCATATTCAGCGCTTCCATCGCTCCTTTAACTTCTGCAACCCATGTGCGAAGCTTTGGAGCCTCACCGCGAAGAGCAGTTGCTGCTGTGCGCAAGAAGTTAGACACTGAAACACCAGGAACTTCTACTGGATACTGCATTGCTAAGAACAGACCGGCTTTAGCGCGCTCATCAACTGTCATATCCAAAACATCAGCGCCATCTAGAGTGACAGAGCCACCAGTGATTGCGTACTTAGGGTGGCCTGCAATTGAGTAAGCAAGAGTTGATTTACCGGATCCATTAGGACCCATGATTGCATGTGTTTCACCAGACTTAATAGTCAGGTCAACACCCTTAAGAATTTCAACACTACCATTTTCAGTATTCACTGATACGTGTAGCCCGCGGATTTCTAGAACGCTCATTATTTTCTCTCTTCTACTCGTGTACTAAATCTCAACCGTGACGGAATTTCCGTCGATCTTCACTGCATATGTTTGAAGGCTTATATTTGCCGGTAAGGTCAACGCCACACCGGTACGTAAATCGAATTCGGCACCATGTAGCCAGCATTCAATTTTGAAATCTGTTATTTCACCTTCTGATAAAGATGCCTCAGAGTGAGAACAGGTGTCATCAATAGCAAATACTTCATCGCCCACTCTGGCAACGCAGATGGTTTTGCCGTCTTTTTCAATCTTCACCGGCTTGCCGACCTCTAATTGATCCAACATCATGTCGGCCATTTACGCACCAGCTCTTTCAAGTTCGCCATCGATACGTTCCATGAGGCGCTCTTGGACTTCTTCATTTCTAATTTCAGTGATGATCTCATTAAAGAAACCGCGCACAACAAGTCGGCGGGCATCTTCTAGCGTGATTCCACGTGACATCAGATAGAACAACTGCTCGTCATCAAAGCGGCCAGTGGTACTTGCGTGCCCCGCACCAACGATTTCACCAGTTTCAATCTCAAGGTTAGGAACAGAATCAGCACGTGCTCCATCTGTAAGCAAAAGATTGCGGTTGAGCTCATAGGTGTCAGTGCCTTCTGCAACTGCGCGGATCAAAACATCACCGATCCAGACAGTGTGAGCATCTTTTCCAGCAAGTGCGCCTTTGAAGTTCACTCGCGATTTTGCGTTTGGCACAGCGTGATCAACGTGCATGCGATGCTCAAAGAACTGTCCGGTTGTTGCGAAATAAACTCCAAGAAGTTCAGCCGATGCACCAGGGGCAGTAAATTCCACGGTTGGAAGAATTCGAACTACATCTCCCCCAACAGTTACAGTAATTGACTTAAAAACAGCATCCTTATCAACAACTGCGTGATGACGAGCTGTATAAACACTCTTTGAATCAAACTCTTGCAGAGATACAAAAGTCAGTGATGATCCTGGCGCCAAGGAAATCTCTAGATCTTCTGCCAGCAATGTATCGCCAATATTTTCAACGATTACCGTTGCAACAGCATGGTTACCAAGTGAGATACGCACTCTTGAAAGTTCCACCGAATCTAATGCTCCTGCTGTACGAGTCAGAAAGATTGGCTCCTTAATTTCAGCATTTGCCTCAATAGACAAATGCGAAACATCAGAAACTTCTCCGCGGATGCGCTCGATGATTACATCATCACTTACTGCTAGAGGTGATAAATCTTCACGCTTAAAGCTGGCACCATTCGGTAATCCAGCTTTAGTCACCAGGGAATTGCGGTCGCCAACGGCAGCAGAGCCATCGTGTAAACCGCGCAAGCGCTTAAGTGGTGTGAAACGCCAAGCTTCCTCGCGCCCAGTTGGGGTTAAGTAATTAGTAGTTAAAACAGACATTAACCAACAGCGCCTTCCATTTGAAGTTCAATAAGGCGATTGAGCTCTAGGGCGTATTCCATTGGTAGTTCACGCGCAATTGGCTCAATAAATCCACGAACAATCATTGCCATAGCTTCATCTTCAGTTAATCCACGAGACATCAAGTAGAAGAGCTGATCATCAGAGATCTTAGAAACAGTTGCTTCATGGCCCATTGAGACATCATCTTCACGGATATCAACATAGGGATAAGTGTCTGAGCGAGAAATTGTGTCAACTAGAAGTGCATCGCACTTGACTGTGCTCTTTGAGTGATGTGCTCCTTCTTGGACTTGAACAAGTCCACGATACGAAGTACGCCCACCATTTCGTGCAACTGATTTAGAGATTACAGATGATGATGTGTATGGAGCAGCGTGAACCATCTTGGCACCAGAATCCTGGTGTTGTCCTTCTCCAGCAAAAGCTAGAGAAAGTGTCTCACCCTTGGCATGTGGTCCCATCAAAAAGATTGCTGGATACTTCATAGTTACCTTGGAACCGATGTTTCCATCTACCCACTCCATGGTGGCACCTTCGGCACATGTTGCGCGCTTGGTAACCAAGTTGTAAACGTTATTCGACCAGTTTTGAATTGTGGTGTAACGAACGCGCGCACCCTTTTTCACGATGATCTCAACAACTGCTGAGTGAAGTGAATCAGACTTATAAATAGGCGCAGTACAGCCTTCAACATAGTGAATGTAAGAATCTTCATCAGCGATAATTAATGTGCGCTCGAACTGGCCCATGTTCTCAGTGTTAATGCGGAAATATGCCTGCAAAGGAATATCTACGTGAACGCCCTTTGGAACATAAATAAATGAACCACCAGACCACACAGATGTATTAAGAGCTGCGAACTTGTTATCTCCCACTGGGATAACCGTTCCGAAGTACTCTTTAAATAGCTCCGGATGCTGCTTGAGAGCGCTATCTGTATCAAGGAATATAACGCCTTGCTTCTCTAGATCCTCACGGATTGAGTGATAGACGACCTCTGACTCATACTGAGCGGCAACTCCTGAAACTAAGCGCTGTTTTTCAGCTTCAGGAATACCTAGACGGTCGTATGTGTTCTTA
Source organism: Actinomycetota bacterium (assembly GCA_041181205.1). GTDB lineage: Bacteria > Actinomycetota > Actinomycetes > Nanopelagicales > Nanopelagicaceae > Planktophila. Next base: position 7,283 of record JBEGPY010000011.1, read on the forward strand.
ATTTCATCTGGCAGGTCATCCCACGTTGCAGCCTGCTTTTCGGTGGAGCGCACAAAGTATTTAATCGTATCGAAGAAGATTCCCGATAGGTCAGAACCCCAGTTAGGCATTGGCTTCTTCTCAAATAGAGCAAGGCCCTTTAAGCGAAGGTCTAGCATCCACTGAGGCTCTGATTTCTTAGAGGAGATGTCGCGCACGACATCCTCACTCAGGCCGCGCTTAGCGTTTGTGCCTGCATCGCTTTTATCTGACCAACCATATTCATAGTTGCCGATACCTTCGAGTTCTGGATGTGCGATAGTCATGCGCGTACCTTTCGCTTCGTTGTTGCTGTTGTTGTGGGTATAAAAGTTGTGCACACTCCATCACCGTGTGCAATTGTTGCAAGGCGTTGAACGTGAGTGCCTAGAATGCGTGAGAGTGCTTCAGTCTCAGCCTCACATAGTTGAGGAAATTCTGAAGCAACGTGTGCTATAGGACAGTGATGTTGACAGAGCTCTTCACCCATTGGCTTTTTAGCAATACTGGCGGCATAGCCCTGTTCAGTGAGAAATTGGGCAAGGGCTTCGCTCTTATTACTTTTCTTCTCCAGAGCAAGCTTTGCTTTTCTCTCGATATCGTCAGCGCGCAACTGCGCAAAACCTGAAACCAAGTGTGCACCTGATTGTGCTGACATGAATTTCAAAGCCGCTACCGCTAAATCATCATAGGAATGTTCAAACTGTTCACGGCCTTTATCGCTCATAACAAATACTTTTGAAGGTCGACCTCTGCCGCGATTAATCGCAGAGTGCGGTTCGCGTGCCTGCAGAACACCATCTGCAACAAGTAGATCAAGGTGGCGACGAATGCCTGCGGGAGTCAGACCTAAACGCTGTCCTAGAACTGCGGCCGTTGATGGGCCATTTTCTAAGATGGAGCGCGCCACTAAGTCCCGGGTGCGAAGATCATCACCTGGAACTGGGCTTGTTTGGCCACTCATTTTCACAACACTATTGTGTCGTAATTCGACACCTTCGGCCACTCGGCCCGCCTGAGCGCCTGGTAGCCATAGGGTTGGGCCATGTCATCCATGCGCGCGTCTCGGGCACTTTCTCCTCTTGCCCTGGCCCTGCTGATCTCCCAGGCTGCGATCGTTGTAACCGGAGGCGCGGTCCGACTAACAGGCTCAGGCCTTGGTTGCCCAACCTGGCCTGAGTGCACACCGGGTTCGTATTTTCCGGTTGAGAATCAAGTCGAAGGCGTATTTCATTCATGGATTGAATTTGGTAATCGACTACTTACTTTTGCTCTGGTTCTGTTTGCATTAGCTACTTTGATTGCAGTGGTGCGTTCAGGGAGAAAAGATCTGCGCATCCTTGCAGCTGGGCAGTTTTTAGGAATATTTGGTCAAGGGATTCTAGGCGGAATCACAGTATTAACTAATCTCAATCCACTCACAGTTGCCGCCCATTTCCTACTATCAATAATTTTGATTGCCGGAGCCACTTCTCTTCATTCACGACGCAAAGGGACTGCCGTAAAAACCAGAGTGAGCGGACGGTTAGATAGCTATTCAAAATTTCATGTCGTGTGGGCTGCTCTTGTCATTGTCTTAGGGACAATTGTTACTGCAGTAGGTCCTCATGCTGGAGATAGAGATGTACCCCGCCTGGATCTAAAAATCCAAGATATAACACGCATGCACTCAATCTCTGTATTTATTTTGATTATATTTTCAATTGCTTATTACATGCACAAAGAGACATCTGCGCTTACAAAAAGACGTCTCCGTATTTTTTTCGGTATTTCACTTGCTCAAGGCGCTCTCGGCTACATCCAATACTTTCTAGGTGTGCCAGAATTGTTGGTTGGACTTCATATCTTAGGTTCTACTTTAGTTTGGATTACAGCGTGGCAAATCTGGTTATCCGTTCAATTTAAAGACAAGGAAATAGCACAATGAGTTCAATGTCTGGTTGGTCAGAGATGGATGATCGCGTAGTTGCGCATGCTCGTGCCTTAGCAGCCGATGCGGTTCAAAAAGTTGGTAATGGTCACCCAGGTACCGCTATGTCATTGGCCCCGGTCGCTTACGCACTCTTTCAGCGCCACCTAGTTCATGATCCTTCAGATCCACAGTGGATAGGTCGCGATCGATTCATACTCTCGTGCGGACACTCATCGTTAACGCTCTATACCCAACTTTTCTTAAGTGGTTATGGTCTTGAGTTAAAAGATCTTCAAGAGTTTCGCACATGGGGCTCACTCACTCCGGGTCACCCAGAGTTTGGCCATACTGCCGGCGTAGAAATGACCACCGGTCCCCTTGGTCAAGGTCTTGCAACTGCTGTTGGCATGGCCATGGCTGCTCGTTATGAGCGCGGACTACTCGATCCGCAAGCATCTGCTGGAACATCTGTTTTTGATCACAGTATTTGGGTTATCTGCTCTGATGGCGATCTGCAAGAAGGCGTAAGCGCCGAAGCATCTTCTTTAGCCGGAACACAAGAGCTTGGTGCTTTAAATGTTATTTATGATGATAATCGAATTTCAATCGAGGGCGATACGCACACTGCATTTACTGAAGATGTCTCTGCTCGATACCGCGCCTATGGCTGGTATGTCATAGATGTAGCAGCTTCTGCAAATGGAAATGTAGATATCGCAGCCATTGATGCTGCGATGGTTGCAGCAAAGAGAGAAACTTCAAAGCCATCTTTGATCCGTATGAAATCAGTTATTGCTTGGCCAGCACCTAAAGCCCAAGGAACAGCTAGTTCTCATGGCTCTGCACTTGGTGATGAGGAAGTTGCTGCAACTAAGGCGGCTCTAGGTTTAAATCCGGAAGAGAAATTTGCAATGCCTACAGATGTTCTGGCCCATGCTCGTTTAGTAAAAGATCGTGCTGCACACGTGCGTAAAGTGTGGGATACAAAGTTTGCAGCATGGCAATCTAGTAATCCAGAGCAATCAAAACTACTAGCGCGTTTGCGCACGAGAGCCTTACCTGCTGGTTGGGATAAAGACATTCCGATATTTGCTCCAGGAAAAGATGTCGCAACTCGTGCGGCATCGGGCCAAGTAATCAATGCAATAGCTAAACATCTGCCTGAGTTCTGGGGTGGGTCTTCAGATTTAGCGGGATCTAACAACACCAGCATTGATGGTGGCGGCTCGTTCTTGCCCGCAACTAGTGCCATGAAAGGTGCTCATCCTTATGGTCGAATAATTCACTTTGGAATTCGCGAACATGCCATGGGATCAATTCTCAATGGAATTGCACTTCATGGGTTAACTCGCGCATTTGGTGGAACCTTTGCGGTCTTTAGCGATTACATGCGCCCTGCAGTTCGCCTTGCAGCGTTGATGAATATTCCTTCCACATTTGTTTGGACGCATGATTCAATCGGTGTGGGCGAAGATGGACCGACTCACCAACCCATTGAGCATTTCGCAGCTTTGCGCGCAATTCCGGGTTTAGATGTCATCCGCCCTGGTGATGCCAATGAAGTTGCTGAAAGTTGGAAGAAGATTCTCACTCGAGGCCGCGCTGCAGGAATCCTCTTATCGCGCCAAAATCTGCCTGTTTTGGATCGCACCAATTGTGCCCCTGCCTCTGGAACTTCAAAGGGTGCCTACATTCTTAAAGATGCTGCTAATCCAAAAGCCATTCTGATTGCAACGGGCTCTGAAGTATCTCTAGCAATTGATGTGCAGAGTGCGTTGGCTAGTGAAGGAATTGCAGTTCGTGTTGTGAGCGCACCATGTCTTGAATGGTTTAGCGAACAAGAGCAAAGCTACAAGGATGAAGTACTACCTCCTTCAATAAAATTAAAGGTCAGCATTGAAGTGGGAATAGCTCAAGGCTGGCACCAGTTAATCGGTGACAGCGGAATCGCTATTTCACTCGAGCATTACGGTGCCTCCGCAGATGCTAAACGCTTGTTTAAAGAGTTCGGCTTCTCTGTGGAAGCAATCGTCTCCAGGGTGAAGGCAGGGCTATAAGTGTCTGTAGCCGACGTTGCACAGGGTGGGACATCTATCTGGCTCGATGATCTATCTAGAGCCAAAATCTCCGGCAGTGATGCACATTCACTACCGTCTCGTATCGCCCACTCTGGTGTCGTAGGAGTTACAACTAACCCTTCAATCTTTGGCGCAGCAATCGCTGGCGCAGATGAGTACGCAGCAGATATTGCAGCGATGAAAAATTCATCAGTTGATGATGTAGTGAAAAAGCTGACTACTGATGATGTGCGTGCAGCCTGTGATCTCTTTAAAGAGATCTACTCATCAACTAAGGGTGTTGATGGACGCGTGAGCATTGAGGTTGATCCTCGTCTTGCTCACGATACCCAAGCCACAATCGCTCAAGGCAAAGAGCTCTGGTCGATTATTGATCGACCTAACTTGATGATCAAGGTGCCTGCAACTCTTGAAGGCTTACCTGCCATTACCGCACTTATCGGGGCAGGTATTAGCGTCAATGTCACTTTGATCTTCTCGGTCAAGCGCTATGGGGCGGTCATAGATGCTTACATGGCCGGAATAGAAGCTGCGACAAATCCAACACATGTGCATTCAGTTGCATCGTTTTTTGTAAGCCGCATCGATTCATCTGTTGACGCACTTCTTAAAAAGAATGGATCAGAGGCTGCCACTTCCCTACTAGGAAAAGCGGCAATTGCTAACGCCCATCTTGCTTATCAACTATTTGAAGAGAAGTTCTCCTCCCCTAGATGGCAAGCACAACTTGCCCGCGGTGCACATAAGCAGCGTCCGCTGTGGGCTTCTACTGGCGTCAAAGATCCCACATACGATGACACTCGCTACGTGGTTGAACTTATCGCCCCCGACACCGTGAACACCATGCCTCAATCAACTCTAGATGCCGTTATTGATCACGGCAAAGTGCGAGGCAACACCATTACTTCAAACTACGTGGCGGCTGTGGAAGTCCTCAAAGGTCTCTCAGCTCTTAACATCTCACTCGATGCCGTAACAACTGAACTTGAGGTGGATGGAGTGAAGAAATTTGCCCAGGCATGGGATGAATTGCTCGCTAACGTGAAAGCAGCCCAA
>JBEGPY010000012.1:0-11890 GCA_041181205.1 Actinomycetota bacterium
AAGAGCGATTCAGATTATGACCGCGAGAAGTTGCAAGAGCGTCTTGCAAAGCTTGCTGGTGGCGTGGCTGTTATCAAGGCTGGAGCTGCAACTGAGGTTGAACTCAAGGAGCGCAAGCACCGCATTGAAGATGCAGTTCGCAACGCAAAGGCTGCAGTTGAAGAAGGAATCGTTGCCGGTGGAGGCGTTGCACTTCTCCAAGCAGCAACTGCAGCATTTAAGAAGTTAACTGGTTTAACTGGTGATGAAGCAACTGGTGCAAAGATTGTTGAATATGCAATCGAAGCTCCACTCAAGCAAATCGCAATCAATGCAGGACTTGAAGGCGGAGTTGTTGTTGAGAAGGTTCGTAATCTTCCAGCAGGACAAGGTCTTAACGCTGCAACTGGTGAATATGTGGACATGATCAAATCTGGAATTATTGATCCAGCTAAGGTCACACGTTCTGCTCTACAGAACGCTGCATCTATCGCAGCCCTGTTCATCACAACTGAAGCAGTGATTGCAGATAAGCCAGAAAAGAATCCAGCACCAATGCCACAAGGTGGCGGAGATATGGACTTCTAAGCCTATTTTCACCTAGTTGTGCCTAACGCCGTCCTCGATTAACGCGAGGGCGGCGTTCTGCTTTACCCTATACACATGGCAAAGAAATCATTGGTGAAAAAAGCGCCAAAGGAGACATCGAAGAAGGCTGCGTCTAACGCACCTGCGCCTTTTGATGCAAAAAATCTTGCCCACAGTGCAATCTATGAACATGCAGAAAAGCGTGATCATGTTGGTTCATTTATTAGCGTTGAGTTTGATGATGAGAACCGCGTTGCCACATATCTTTTTAATGCAAACCTTGCTGGCTATAAAGGCTGGCGTTGGTGTGTCACTGTTGCAAAGGTTGATTCTGATGCAGTTCCTACAGTTTGTGATTTAGTTGTTCTGCCTGGGCCAGATGCCTTACTTGCACCAGAGTGGATTCCTTATCGCGATCGTATCCAACCGGGTGATGTTGGTGTTGGTGACATTGTTCCAAGTTCACTCGATGATGCACGTTTAGTTCCTGGACAATCTGCCTTGCCACAAGATGAAGATTTAGATACTGCAATGGCAGTTGAATTAGGTTTTGGTCGTGCACGAGTAATGTCTATTGAAGGTCGCGATCAAGCAGCTAAGCGTTGGTATGAGGGAGAGCGTGGACCACAAGCACCATTGGCACAAGCTGCACCTAAGCCATGTCATTCATGCGGATTCTTTCTTCCTATCGCAGGCTCACTACGCGCAACCTTTGGCGTGTGTGCAAATGCAATTTCCCCCGATGATGCACGCGTGGTCTCTGTTGATCATGGATGCGGCGCTCACTCGGAAGCGACCTTCACTGACCTGGTGATAAACTAAAGCCCTGACCGCAACCCCCGCGGCATAAACGAAGACACGAAATAATCAAGGAGCCCTCCCCATGCCTACAGGACGCGTTAAATGGTTCTCCCTAGAAAAGGGTTTCGGTTTTATTGCCAATGATGAAGGCGAAGATGTTTATCTAGCCGCTTCATCTCTTCCAGAAGGTGTTGCAACAGTTAAGCCTGGAACAAAGCTTGAATTCAGCATTGCTGATTCACGTCGCGGACCACAAGCACTTTCAGTACACATCATTGATGCACCACCATCACTTGCTGAAAACTCACGTGCTAATACTGATGATTTAGCTGCGATGATTGAAGACACAATTAAGATTTTGGATCGCGTTGGAAATGGTCTGCGCCAAGGCCGCCATCCATCAGCAGTTGAAGCAGAGCGTTTAGGCCGCGTATTGCGCGGTATTGCATCTGCTCTAGAGGCTTAAATTAAATTCCACTGCGCTTATTGCGGCGAATTGAATATCGAATACCAGTTAGGCCAAGGCCTGCTCCAACTAGGCATGTCCAAATGATTTTTGCATCTGCGCCAACAGCTAATGCAACAACAAAGGCAATGACCCAGCAAATTACGCCAATAGATACTAGGGTTACAACAGAGCCGATATTTGATGCCATGAGAGAAGAGTAATGGAATTTACTGTAAAAGTGGATGGTAATTGGCGATCATTTCGCCACCGTAATTACCGGATACTTTTTCCTGCTAATACCATCTCCAATATTGGAAGTTGGGCCCAACGTGTTGCCCAAGATTGGCTAGTCCTTGAACTTACCCACAGTGGAATATATTTAGGAATTGTCACCGCAATTCAATTCACGCCAGTTCTCTTCTTTTCTCTCCATGGTGGAGCGCTAGCTGATCGTTTCGATAAACGTAAACTTTTGATTGGCACTAATGCTTTGGGTGCATTCTCAGCGATAACACTGGGAACCCTTGTGATGACAGAGCAGATTGCGCTGTGGCACGTATTTGCTTTAGCTGCAGTGCTTGGTATTTCGACGGCAATAGATGCACCAGTGCGCCAAGCATTTGCTGGCGAAATCGTGGGACTTGATGATTTGCCGAACGCGGTAAGTCTTAACTCTGCAAACTTTAACGCTGGGCGCTTAGTGGGACCTGCACTATCAGGCTTACTTATCGCTGCCTTTGGCACAGGACCTTCGTTTTTAGTCAATGGCATCTCCTACCTCTTTGCAATCGGTGCACTGTTGGCTATGAATGAAAAAGAGTTTTTCCAGCAAGAGCGACCAAAAACGATGACTAATGTGCGAGAAGGTCTGCGCTATGCGCTAGCTCGCCCAGATATCTATGTTGTTATGTTGATGGTTTTTTTCCTTGGAACCTTTGGTCTTAACTTTCAGATCTTTAATGCATTGATGGCCACGAAAGAGTTTGGAAAAGGTCCTGCCTCTTATGGGTTACTTGGAACTTTTGTGGCTATTGGATCATTTTCAGGTGCCATTGCATCTGCGCGCTTAGAGCGCTTTCGCAAGACCCGCTTTGTGATTTTAGCTGGAGGAGCTTTTGCTTTTGCAATTATTGTGCTTTCAATAATGCCTAACTACACCGCCTATGCAATCTTCTTACCTATATGTGGTGTCACAGCACTAACAACAATGATTACTGCAAACTCAATCGTTCAGGTCAACAGTGATCCTGCAATTCGTGGGCGAGTAATGGGAATCTATCTTTTGATTTTTATGGGAGGAACTCCAGTGGGTTCACCGCTCATTGGCGTGATGGCAGAAGTCATTGGAATCAGATCAACAATTGCTGCTTGTGGTGCTATCTGTTTAATTTCAACGATTGTTATTTGGTTGAAATACAAAGATAGAGTGGATGTGCCAGCTGATATTTCAGTTGACGCGGTGTTAAAGTCCGCTAATGGCAATTAAAAGGATTAAACCAAAGAGCACAACAAGGGTCACAATTCGGCGAGTTTTATAGCTCATTGCTTATGCCTTTTCGCTCTCAGATGGTGTCAGTTTGATAATGATAAATGCGATTGCAATAAGCACCGGGACCATGATGTAAGCACGTGAAATACCGAAGTTATCACCTAAAAAACCCAGCAAGAACGGTGCCCCTGCAATCGCTATTCCTGCAGCCAAAGATGATTTACCAATTGCTAAGTCTGGACGATTATCACTAAAGCTAACTAAACGGATCGCTGCCAATGCAAACTGCATTGAAATACCTAAACCAATAATAAACAGACATATCAAGCTGATAATCATTGAGTGGGATAGCCAGAATGCTGCAAAACCAATGAACTGCAACGCTACTAATCCAAGGAGCTGATTATCGAGTTTAAAGTTCTTTAATACTAAACCACCAAACCAGCGGCCAACTCCCATTCCAGTGCCAAGTGCAACTATTGCAACGGTGGAGATAGCAGCACTTGAACCAACTCGATCTTTTAGTAACGCGGCTGACCAAAATGATGTTGCAAACTCAGATGAAATGCATGCTACGAAACCAAACCATGCCAGCCAAAACTTCCCTGACATCTTTCCGCTTTGCGGTCCACTCTCATCTGGCACATGTTCTTCAACCTCTTTTTCGCGTCCCACTAAAACCAAAATCAATGCCACAGGAATTGCGAGCAGTAGACCTAAACGCCAAAAGTTTGGGTAGAGCGATGCAATTGTTCCAATGAGCGCAGTTCCAGTTACAAAGCCAACAGATGCAATTCCATTTGCCTGTGGGATAGCGACCTCTGCAGCTTTTCCATAATGGTGAGACATAGAGGAGAGCATTGTGTTGATGACCATGGATGTTCCAAATCCTGCAATTAATGTTGCGGGAATTGTGAGAATCACTGGTGGTGAGATAACAAATAGAAAAAGACCTACTAAGAAGATTCCTAGGCCAATCCATTGCGACTTTGCACGGCCGAATTTATGAGCAAGATGTGGATTGGCATATCCAGCTGCAATTGATGCAACACCCATGGCTGTTCCATGCAGGCCTGCGATAGTCAGTGATGTTCCTTGATCAGCGCGAAGAAGAGATTGTGCTGGGCCAAAACCACCTAGGTAGAAGTTAACAATTGCGGTCTGTGTAGCGACGACCCAGAAAAAGCGATCTCGCTGAAAGGTTTTAGTCACGGTGTATTAAAGCGTAGATATGCATGTAACACCAAGAATCCAAGATGTGGTTAAAGCATGTGCAGTTCTTTGGGTAAAACTAGGGGTAATACCTATTCAATTCCCACTTTGAGTTGGTGTTATCTCTCTCATATCGCAATCGATCATGCAATCTGGAGTATCTACCTTGCCAAAATTCAATTGTCAGTGGAGTAACTCGATATCCGCCCCAATGTGGTGGACATGGAACCATTGTTCCTTCAGGCCATTTCTGTGCTGCACCTTCATAGCGTTGTTCTAACTCTTCACGTGTTGCAAGTGGTGATGATTGATGACTTGCCCATGCACCAATCTGGGAACCCCAAGGACGAGTTGCAAAATAATCTTCGGATTCTTGTTGTGAAACTTTTGCTGCTATGCCACTGATAGATACCTGACGCTCCATGGCATACCAAGGAAAGAGCAAACTGACTTGTTCATTAGTTTCCATTGCATGTGCTTTGCGTGATGAGTAGTTAGTGAAAAAAGTAAATCCACCATCAGAGATATCTTTTAACAAAACTGTTCTTGTAGAAATGGAAGAATCATCACCTAGAGTTGAAAGCACCATTGCATTAGCTTCAACGATGATTGGGTTTTCATGGGCTTGGCGAAGCCAGTCAGAGAACGCGGTAAATGGGTCGGCATCTAAATGCTCAAGGCCAGCCTCTCCATAGGTGCGGCGCATTGCTCGGATCTCGTCGCGGGAAAACATCTCTTCTGCCATGGATGTATCGAACCTCACTTTGGCCCCGAGTGCATCCTCATGGCTAAGTGGTCGCCAGCACCCCTTGCTTGGGGGCAGAATTGCCCCGTGCAAGAAACCTTACTTCGCTAAAAGGAGCTCACCGTGTCAGATGATTTCAAGCCAGGCCTTGAAGGTGTAATTGCGTTTGAGTCTGAAATTGCAGAGCCCGATAAAGAAGGTAGCGCGCTTCGCTATCGCGGAGTTGATATCGAAGATCTAGTCGGACGCGTTTCATTTGGAAACGTATGGGGACTTCTTGTTGATGATGAGTTTAATCCAGGTCTTCCCAATGCTGAAAAGTTTCCTTTGCCAGTGCACTCAGGTGATGTGCGCGTAGATGTGCAAGCAGCGATTTCAATGTTGGCACCAGCCTGGGGGTTGAAACCACTTCTAGATATTGACGATGCAGAAGCTCGCAGCAACCTTGCACGCGCATCTGTCATGGTTCTCTCATACTTGGCACAAGCTGCCCGTGGTCAAATTGCACCAGCTGTTCCAGAATCTGAAATTGATAAAGCACACACAGTTGTTGAGCGAATGATGATTCGCTGGCGCGGAGAACCAGATCCAGCACACGTTCGCGCAATCGATGCTTACTTTGTTTCTGCTGCAGAGCATGGAATGAATGCTTCAACATTTACAGCTCGCGTTATTGCATCAACTGGTGCAGATATTGCAGCTGCATTATCAGGTGCAATCGGTGCGATGTCAGGTCCACTGCATGGTGGTGCACCATCACGCGTGCTTCACATGATTGATGAAGTTGAAAAGACTGGCGATGCAACAGCATATGTAAAGGGATTACTTGATCGTAAAGAACGTCTTATGGGATTTGGTCACCGCGTTTATCGTGCAGAAGATCCACGTGCTCGCACGTTGCGTCGTACCGCTAAAGAATTAAATGCTCCTCGTTATTCAGTTGCAGAAGCGCTAGAGCAAGCTGCGCTCAAGGAACTTCGTGAGCGTCAACCAGATCGCGTTCTAGAAACAAATGTTGAGTTCTGGGCAGCGATTATTTTGGACTTTGCAGAAGTTCCATCGCATCTATTTACTTCAATGTTTACAGCTGCCCGCACTGCGGGTTGGTCAGCACATATCTTGGAAGAAAAGCGCACAGGCCGTTTGATTCGCCCATCAGCACGCTATATCGGTAAGGCTCCTCGCAAACCTGAAGCCGTTAAGGGCTGGGATGGTTCGGTAGAGCAGCTTCACAAGTAGAGCAGGCTAGGTAGCCAAAATAATGCTTAAATCAGGCCATGCCTAAGACAAGCATTATCTGGTTTCGAAGAGATCTTCGAATCAACGACCACCCTGCCCTTTTAGCCGCAATTGAATCATCAGATCAAGTAATCCCGATTTTTATTCTTGATAAAGCGCAGATTAAAGAGGCTGGTGCAAAGCTATTGGCTTATATGGCTCAATCATTAAGAAGTTTGGATGAGTCACTTGGTAATAACCTGCACATTATTGAAGGTGATCAAGTAGAAGTTCTAACTGCACTTGTTAAAAAGTATGAGGTTCAAGAGGTTCATATTTCAGCCGAGTATGAAAGATATGGCGCAGAGCGTGATGCCAGAGTGGAAGCTGCGGGAATTAAGTTAGTTCGCACGGGAAGTCCATATGCCGTTACACCAGGACGAGTTCTCAAACCTAGTGATGGAACGCCATACAAGGTTTACACGCCTTTCTACAGAGGATGGCGAACTCATGGTTGGCGCGCACCAGCGGTAACACCAAAAAGAATTAACTGTGTAGAACCAACTGCGGAATACCGTAATTTTCCTGATTTCAAGTTGCCGCAAGGTGTTGAAATTATCCAAGCGGGAGAAGCAGCAGCGCTCTCTAGATTCAAGGAATTCACCAAAAAAGGTCTCGATACATATGATGTGAATAGAAATCTTGCTGGCATAGATGGAACTTCGAAGATGAGTACATATTTAAAGTTTGGTGAGATTCACCCACGCACGCTTCTTGAAAACTTGGGAGAGAGCAAAGCCCACGATACTTTCCGTAAAGAGATTGCTTGGCGCGAGTTTTATGCCGATGTTCTCTTTAACAATCCAATGACTGATCGTGAGTACTACGCACCTCGCTTTGCTGACATGCGATATGACAAACCCGGTGCACAATTCAAGGCTTGGTGTGATGGCAAGACTGGCTATCCATTTGTAGATGCAGCTATGCGCCAACTGATAAAAGAAGGTTGGATGCACAATCGCACTCGAATGGTTGTTGCTTCCTTCTTAGTTAAAGATCTGCATCTTGAGTGGCAGTTAGGCGAAAGGTTTTTTGCCGAGCATCTAGTTGATTTTGATGTTGCTTCAAATGCCCATGGTTGGCAGTGGACAGCAGGTACGGGAACTGATGCATCTCCGTATTACCGAGTGTTTAATCCAATTGAGCAGGGCAAGCGCTTTGATGAAAATGGGGATTACATCCGAAAGTATGTGCCAGAGCTTGCCCATTTATCTGCTGCGGAAATCCATGAACCATGGCTCTATTTAGATGGATACAGCAAGGGCTATCCAGAGCGATTAGTTGATCATGCGGTAGAGCGGTTGGAATCTTTAGAGCGTCTAAAAGAGATTAAAGCCGACAAACCCCTAGACCCTCGCGCTTAGCTCGATACATCGCATCATCTGCCCGGCGCAATAAATCTGGAGAACCTGTATTTTCTGCCACGCCAATACTCACACCTATATTGATCTGTTGATTATCAATATCAAAGGGATAACTCAACGTTGCACGCAACGCCAGCGCCACATCCATTGAGTGTTCATAAGCACCTTCAATTAAAACACCGAATTCATCTCCTCCGAGACGCGCTAATAGTGCGCCGGAAGGCAGGGCTCGTGCAAAGCGCATCGATACTTGTTGCAGCACCTTGTCACCAGTTGCATGCCCATGCAGGTCATTGACTGGTTTAAAGCCATCAAGATCTAGTAATAACAAGGAGCCATCTTTACCAACAAAGTTTTCAATCTCACTAATCAGCCGTCTTCGGTTAGGCAGACCCGTTAACTCATCTGTGCGGGCTAAAATCCTTTCATGTCCGATATTTCTTGCTTGCTTAAGTGCAATTGTCATACGGATAAAAGCCAGCGTGAGAGTGCTAACGGCTGGAATCAAGATAAAGGTTGGAAAGTATCCGGGCTTGATAGCGATTAATGCTAAAAGCGTGGCACTTAAGAAAACAGAAAGTGCGATGAAGATTGGGTTTACAGATGCTACAGATTCCTCATCTTTGCCTGGGTGCCACGTACTCTCTGCAAGAAGTACTAAACCCAATAACCAACCATCATCAACAATGGAACCAAAAGAATAAATACCATTGAGATGTTGCCAGAGGAAGAGAAAATCGGTGAAAGTAAAGGCAATAGTGCCAGCACAAACAATCAGAGATCTTTGTGACCAACCATGAGATGCAATTGTTGCCATTGTTAAAGAGATAAGGATTAAGTCACAGACTGGAAAAGTCAGCGCAAAGAGAGCATCACTTAATTTTCCACCAAAGTGCGGCAACACGGGTTTAAGTGCAAAGGCTGTTCCTAAAACTCCCAGACCAAGCCCAACAATGGATGCATCAAAAATCTCAAGAACAGTTGATTTTCTACTCGAATTTATAAGGCGGGGTAGTGCGATGACTGCGCAGGGATAGAACAGCAGATAGGCAGTATTTGAAATAAGTGAACTCACTTCAGGCAAGGAATAGTAGGAAGCTGCACTAGCTAGAGCAGATCCAAAAAGCCACAAAGAAATAGCGGTGATGAGTAAAGGCTTGGAGAGGGGATCAGAAATCCGTTGTGCAAAGGTGATGACAATGATTGCAATGCAAGGAATGGAGTTGTAGAGGTAGAGCTCAGATAGTTGTGAACCATTAAAAGGTGAAAAGTGAGTCAAGAAATGCACGAGCAGTAGTGATGGACCAACTATGCGAAGAACTCGTATAGCCATCTTCTTAATCTAGGTGAGATAAAAACAGAGATTGAATAGGGAAAGCCCCGTTATTTCTAACGGGGCTTTTACCTACAGTTGTTTGGCTTTAGAAGCCCTTGGTGCAGATCAGTTGTGCATTGGCCTTTGTGTTATCAACATCGGCCTTGAGCTGTGCTGGCTGAGTTGTAGCAGCTAACTTAGCGGCTTCAAGTTTGCGAATATTAAGTGTGATTTTGTTGACCTGTGATGTGTATAGGCGGACAGCAGATGTCCATGCAGAGACTGCAGACGTATACGCCTTCTTATCTGCAGCACTCGTTGCTGCAGCAAGCTTTGCCTGTGCGGCAGTCAGGCGAGCACTAGTAACATCAAGTTTCTTCTGTGTTTCAACCTTATTTGCAGCCTCAGTAGTAATTCCAAGTTCAATGACTGGAATTTGAGCAGTTAGATTTGCTGTGAGGACCACTGAATCCTTTTGTGACTTTACAAAAGCTGCAGCTGAATTAATGCAGTCCAGTGAAAGCCATGTTAATTTTGAGCTAGCAGTCAATGGGTTTTTCGCACACTTGTACTTGCTACCGCTCACAGTTGTTGTTGCATTGAGCTTGGTGCAAGCAACGCCATTTGAGATCTTGGCAGCTGCGCTAGCAGGGGTAGCAATCATGACGCCACCGGCGACAACGAGTGCGAGTGCGAGAGAAGCGAGTTTACGCATCAGAAAAACCTCCATTGGATATGGGCTAATCGTAGCCAGCAGGTACTTAAAAACTCCTGAGAACCCGCCCATGGACCCAATGAATTCACTGTGAGATTAGTCAGGGATTACTTTTTACGCTGTTTAATGCGAACGTTCATGCCAATCTGTCGCACCATTGGACGCGGAGCATTGCGCATAACAAAAGTGAGGAGTTGGTATTGCCAACCTGGAACACTAACGGCTTTGCCAGCAACCGCATCTTTCCAAGCGGTGGCAACAAGCTTGTCTGAGTTAAGCCACATAAATGCAGGCAGACCTTTCATTGACATGCGCCCGCGCTGGTGAAACTCTGTTCTAGTAAAGCCAGGGCAAAGCGCGCTAACTTTCACATTTGTAGATGAAAGCTCGGTATGAAGTGATTCAGAGAGAACTGTCAGATAAGACTTTGAAGCACTGTATGTCCCACCTGCGATCCAGCCAGCAACTGATGAGACGTTGATAATTACACCCTTATTGCGCTCTTTCATTCCAGGCAGTGCAACATGCATTAAACGCATAGGAGTGCGCACAAGAACATCTAGCAATTGTTGTTCGGCATCTAATTGACTCATCGTAAAAGCTTTATTGATTCCAAAGCCGGCATTATTGATTAAGACATCGATTCGATTATTTGCAATGAAATCCTCGATTGATTTACACCCAGCATCAGTTGCCAGATCTGCCTGAATTACTGTGGTTACTATCCCGAAGGTGGATTCAAGGCTCTTTGCTCGCTCTTGGAGTCTAGGTAAATCACGTGCAACTAAAACTATGTTGTAACCATTGTGTGCAAGTAAGCGTGTGAAGCTTTCACCGATTCCAGCTGTTGCACCTGTAACTAAAGCCCACGATTGCATCTAAATCTCCGAGTTGACTCGTAGTTCGCCTAGTGCCCCGGCTGGAACAAATGGCGTGCGTGGTGCAACTGCATTTAATCTCTTATATGGCTGATCTTGAGTAGGTCGTGAATCTGCATCACCCTTGTTAGGCCAGAAAGATAGTGCACGTTCTGCCTGTGCAGTAATTGTTAACGATGGATTCACACCAAGATTTGCAGTAATTGTTGAGCCATCAACAATATGAAGTGTTGGGTAGTTCCAAGCACGGTGGTAAGGATCAATTACTCCCTGGCTCGCATCACTTCCAATTACGCAGCCACCGACAAAGTGGGCGGTAAAAGGGGCATCTATGAGATCGCCAACATGTCCACCTGCTACTCCGCCATGTTTTTGTGCAATACGTCTAACCGCTTCATTAGCTGCTGGAATATACGTGGCATTGGGATGCTCAGGGTCATTGGTGGAAGTTAAGCGCCAGCCAAAAATAGATTTCTTGCCACGAACAGTGACCGACGAGTCAACATTTTGCATCGTTAGAGCAATAACTGTTCGCTGACTCCAACGTCGCACATTCAAAATCTTTAGAAGAAGTTTTGGATCTGCCAAAAATTGCTTCCACCACTGCTTGCGTC
Organism: Actinomycetota bacterium; assembly: GCA_041181205.1. Lineage (GTDB taxonomy): Bacteria > Actinomycetota > Actinomycetes > Nanopelagicales > Nanopelagicaceae > Planktophila. The sequence continues at coordinate 11,427 of JBEGPY010000012.1, forward strand.
GCTCTTGTGATGAGAAACCATCAGTCATGATGGTCTGCAGCAAGCCCATTAAATTAGAACCCTTGCCATAGCGAACAGGTTCAATATGGGTATTTTCATCAGGGAAAAACGAAGAAGTAATTGCACTCCCATCGCTGTAGTCGATATCAGCATTTTGCATGAGAGCACCAGTCAAAGCTTCACTATTGGTTCTAGATAAATCACCCAAGCGATCAGAAAGTTCTGGTAATACTCGATTGTCCTTCATCTTATGGAGGAGTTTTTGTGTGTTGAATGTGCCAGCGGCAACAATTACATCTTTGGCGAAAAATACTGAGCCTTTTGCGCCCAACCAGTCATCTGTTTTACGGGTAGTAATTTTCCATTCCCCGTTTGCTAATTGCTCAATCTTTGTGGCGGTAGTCATTGGGAAAACTTGTGCTCCAGCTTTTTCAGCCAGACCTAAGTAGTTTTTAGGTAAAGTG
>JBEGPY010000013.1:0-11575 GCA_041181205.1 Actinomycetota bacterium
GCAATAATTCATGACAAGATTGCCCCTGCACAATCTAAGTCCCCGTAGCTCAGTGGATAGAGCAACCGCCTCCTAAGCGGTAGGTCGCAGGTTCAACTCCCGCCGGGGACACGTACTTTTAATTAATGCTTAAGAGTGAATTTTTGCATCCACTTAGGCGCCCACCAGTTGCGTTCACCAAATAAACGCATGAGTGCTGGGACAAGAAGTGCACGCACAATTGTTGCATCCAGAATAACTGCTAGTGAAACACCAAAGCCCAACATCTTAATTGATGTGACACCACTTGTAATAAAGGAGGCGAAAACAACGGCCAACAAGAGTGCAGCTGCCGTAATGATTCGAGCAGATCTCTGCAGACCAACAGCCACGGATTCGACGTTACTCTTACCGTTTAAATGTTCTTCACGGATACGAGAGAGTAAAAATAGTTCGTAGTCCATTGAAAGCCCGAAGACCACCACTGCTACCAGAATTACTGAACCGGTATCTAGCGTCCCAGTCACAGTGAAATCTCCCACTAACCATTTCATGTGGCCATCGATAAATATCCAAGTAATTGCACCAAGAGTTGCAACTAGTGAAAGCCCATTTAGTATCACTGCTTTAATCGGCAAGATAATTGAACCTGTAAAGATGAAGATAAGAATCAAAACAGTGAGTGCAATCCATCCCAAAGCCAGAGGCAAAGTCTTAGCGATTCCATCTTGTGAATCAGTGAAGTCAGCAGCTGCTCCACCGATGAGTGTGCCAGTAGGTTTGTCCAGATTTCGAATCTCGTGAATGACTTGTAAGGAATCCGTGCTTCGAGATGGCACTGAAGAAATAACCTGCACTCGAATGTCTTGGCTATAAGTCTCAATTACACCAACGCGGACAACTCCATCAACCTTTTTAACTTTATCCAAGAAAGTAGTAATTTCACTTTCTCGCCCAACACCATTTGGCACTACAACTTCAATTGGGCTACCGATTAATCCGTCAAAGCGGTTATCAACTACCTCAGCTGCAATAGCAGCTGGATCTGATGCAGGCAGAACTCTAGAGTCAACCTGGGCGAAAGAAATATTAGTAACTGGAGCAGCCATTATTCCTAAGACAACTAAGCAAGCAAGGACAACTGGAACGGGGCGCTGCATAACGTTACGTGCGGTGTGTGCCCAGCGTCCATCTTCCTTAGGAGTAATTGCACTCTTTCGCACAACACCCTTATCAACTTTTTCTCCCAGCACAGCTAGTAGTGCAGGTAGAGCGAGTACTGCACCAATAACTGCAAATGTAATGACAGCAACACCTGCGTAACCAAAGGATTTCAAGAACTCAAGTGGGAAAAAGAGCAGCGATGCCATTGTTACAAAAACAGTTAGTCCTGAATAGAAAACAGTCTTACCTGCTGTAGCAACAGTTGTGACTACAGATTCTTCAACGCTGTGGCCGTTATGAAGTTCTTCACGGAATCGATTCACCATCAGCAGCGCATAATCGATACCTAGCCCAAGTCCAAGACCGGTAATAAGATTGAGGGCGAAAACGCTGACGTTAGTGAACAGCGTTAATAAGTAAATAATAAAGAAGGAGCCAAGGATTGCTGTGACACCAACAAATAACGGTGTTGCCGATGCAACAAGAGCTCCAAATACAAAGACTAGAAGAAGGAATGTCAGTGGAATCGCAATTGATTCAGCAAGAATCAAATCCTTTTCAATTTTGTGATTGATTGCATTTGTAATAACACCAGCTCCAGATGCGTAGATATGAACATTCTTATATTTACCATCAAACTCTTCTTGCAGTGATGCTCCTAAAGAACCAAGGGCATCCCAATCAAAAGCATCAAGATCTGAGTACACCAAGATGAATCCTGCTTTTGCATCTTTAGATTTCATAGTTGGTGATCCACCGGTTGACCAGTAGGAATAAGTTTTAGAGACTCCTTTGTGGCCTTGAATCTTTTTCTCAATTTCAATTGCAGTTGTGGCAACCGCTGGATCATCGATGGTAGAGCTTGCAGAGTCCACGACCATGACAACTACTGGTTCTTCAGCGCCAAATACATCAACAACATATTTAGCTGCTAGCGCAGATTCACTATTGAGGTCTGAGTAGCCACCGGAATCTAAGCGGCCAAAGGAGAGTGATCCAACTGCGCCAGCGATGATTGTTGTGATAATAAAGGTCAAAAGGACTAGCTTGCTGCGCTTAACAATGAACTTTCCAAGCTTCTCAAACACGTTTCTTACTCCTTAGATGTAGAATTAAAATTATGAGTGATCTCTTTCCTAACGTGACATCAGATGAGATCGATCCTGAAGCCGCGGCTGAGCAATTACGTCGTGAAGAAGAAATTAAGTTAGATAAACCGCCACATCACCAGGATTAATCTGCCGCAGCTACCGGAGTTGGCGCAGGTGCAGGAGTAGTTTTAGCGGGTTCACTTGCAGTTGTCTTTTTTACTGAATCAGTTTTATAAAATCCAGAGCCTTTAAACACAACACCTACGGCGCTATAGACCTTGCGGATTTCACCTTTGCACTGCGGACACTGGGTGAGTGAGGCATCGCTAAATGACTGAAAAGCTTCAAACTCATGCTCGCAAGCGTTACATGCGTATTGGTATGTAGGCACTAGCGCTCCAATCATTCAAATAAGGCCTTATTCCAACCCTTTGGGGTAGAAGCCAAGTCTAAAGAAGTGAGACGATTGGCGCGAATTCAAGTCCACGATATGAAGGAGATCCAAGTGAAAATCACTCGAGTCCGACAATTCTTGGCTACTTTTGCCCTACTTGGCTTCCTGGGTATGTCTACAGCTGGTGCAAACTCACTTATTACTACATCACCAATAAGTGGATCAACAATCACAACGGCTCCTATGTCTGTAACTCTGACAACTCAGAAGGCATTGCTTCCTGATGCTAATGAAATAGTGGTTACAGATCCTGCAGGGGTACGCGTTGATGATGGGACTTTAACAATGACTGAGGTTTCAGTAACAATTGGCTTAAGGCCACTTGTTGAATCTGGAATCTATAAAGTTTCATACACTTTGTATTCAGAGGGCGATGCTCCTCTAGAAGGTTCATTTACTTTTAATTTTTCTGCGCCAACTGTGATCTCATCTAACGAAGCATCGCCAACCCCAACAGAATCTCAGACTCCTGCCAGTAGCAGTTGGGGCACAAACATATTTATTATTTTTATTTTGATCATGGCTTTTTTTGTCTTAATAGCACTCGTGCTGTATGCGCGAAAACTCTTTAGGGAACGATGATCGCTTTAAGTACAATATTTAAATATTTATCTCTTATAGGAAGTTTTTCAGTAGTTGGAACCCTATTGGCAATGGGCTTTTTACTTCTTGACTCAAATGGAAAATTATCAACTTCTGGGCAAAAGCTTCGCACAATGTTATCGATTTCAGGGCTCACCTGGTTAATTGGAAGCATTGGAACAATTCTCTTCACGTTGGCAACCATTCTCGATCAACCATTATCAGTTGCCTTAGATGCCACAGTCCTGCGCTCTTTCATCACGCAAATAACATTGGGGCAATATTTACTCTTTCAATCCCTCGTTGCCTTATTCATAGTTTTTGCATCAATTCGCGTCAATAAGGTACTGACAGTTATTGTCCTTCTTATCCTTACCCTCATTGGTTTAGTTGCACCCGTATTTCAGAGCCACTCGGCTTCAAGTGGCTCACACGGATTAGCAATTGGTTCTTTAGTTGTCCACGTGGTTGCACTCTCTCTTTGGGTGGGCGGGGTTATAACTCTTGCAATCTTGGATCCTGAAGATAGGCCAATCGCAGTTCCACGCTTTAGCGAATTAGCATTGTGGGCTGCTATTGCTGTTGTCTTAAGTGGAACAGTTAATGCTTGGGCCCGCTTAGATTTCAAAGAGGCTTGGAACAGTGCATATGCATGGGTGGTAATTGGGAAAGTTGCACTAACGATTTCTTTAATAACTATTGCCTATTTGCATCGCAAGAATTTAGCCCTTCGTAGCTCCATTGATTGGAAAGGCTTTGGGCGATTAATTTTTGCAGAAAGCTTGATCATGGTAGTCACGGTTGCAATGGGCGCATGGTTATCTTCTAATCAAGCACCAATTAGACCAGAGCGTCCAAAGTTTGATCCTGCATTAGCGATAGCAGGAATCTCTTCGCCACCAGCACCAACCTGGAGTCGAATCTTTTTGAGTTATGAACCAGATGCATTAATGATTGGCATCTTAATTACAGTTGTCGCCCTCTATATTAAAGGTGTAGTTGTCCTTACAAAGCGAGGCGATAAGTGGCCAGTGGGCCGCACAATCTCTTTTGCCCTAGCAATTTCAGCAATCGATTTTGCAACGAGTGGTGGGCTTGGCGTGTATGCACAATTTGCTTTTTCATATCACATGGTTGCTCACATGATTTTGGGAATGATTGCCCCCATTGGAATTGTGCTTGGTGCGCCAATCACGTTAGCGCTTCGAACTTTGCCACAAGGTAGAAATAAAGATGAGCGTGGTGTGAGAGGTTCACTACTTGCTGCGCTGCATTCCAGATTAGCAGTTTTCTTCACCAACCCAATAGTGGCGTTAGCTCTCTTTGACGGCTCACTCTTTGCCCTCTACTTTACAAATCTATTTGGCTCACTTATGCAATCCCACGTGGGCCACCTGTTTATGAACATTCACTTTTTACTAGTCGGAATTCTCTTCTTCCATGTTGTTATTGGAATTGATCCAAACCCACGCAGAGTCCCACATCTAGTGCGCATCGTGATTCTCTTTGCGGCAATGAGTATTCATGCATTCTTCTCTGTTGCGCTGATGTCTAACTCAACCTTGATTGATGGCGGCTATTTCGCTTCCCTTAAATCACCATGGCTTCTTGATCTACTGGCCGATCAGCGCATAGGCGGATCAATAGGTTGGGCCATGGGCGAGATCCCAATTCTTCTAGCCCTCGTGGCAACTTTCATCAGCTGGGTTAAGGATGACTCACGCGAAACCATTCGAATTGATAAAAATGCCGCCCGATCTGCAGCAATGGGCCAACCAGATGAGCTAGCCACCTATAACAAGTATTTGCAAGATTTAGCCCAACGCGATAGAAATGAACCCTAATGGAAAACTTATTTGATATTCCGAGTGAATATAAAGATCTTCGTGCCAGCGTTCGCGCCCTGGCTGAAAAGGAAATTGCTCCTTATGCAAAAGCAGTTGATGAAGATCATCGCTTCCCACAAGAAGCAGCAGATGCACTTCAGAAAGCAGGATTAGCTGCAGCACATGTCCCAACTGAATTTGGTGGCGATGGCGCAGATGCTCTAGCTGTTGTCATCATCATTGAAGAAGTGGCACGTGTTTGTGGTGCTTCATCACTGATTCCTGCAGTAAATAAACTTGGTTCACTTCCGCTTATCCTGGGTGGAAATAAAAATCAAAAGCAGCGCTGGTTATCTCAACTGGCGCAAGGAAAAGGTTTTTCATACTGCTTATCAGAATCTGAAGCAGGTTCAGATGCATCAGCGCTTCGTACAAAGGTAGAGCGAGTTGGTGATGGCTGGATTCTTAATGGAAGCAAAAAATGGATTTCAAATGCTGGAGTCTCAGAGTTCTACACAGTCATTGCTCAAGGCGATGCCTCCCTTGGCTCTAAAGGAATCACTGCATTCGTAGTTGAAAAATCTGACCCAGGCGTATCTTTCGGTGCACCAGAAAAGAAGATGGGCTTTAGAGGATCACCAACGCGTGAAGTTTATTTCGACAACGTCAAGCTTGCAGATGATCGCCGCATCAGTGAAGTTGGTGAAGGGTTTGCGCTAGCAATGAACACTCTTGATCACACACGCATCACCATCGCTGCTCAAGCCTTAGGTATTGCCCAAGGAGCCTTAGATGTTGCAACTCAGTATTCACATGAGCGCAAGCAGTTTGGTAAAGAGATTTTCGATTTCCAAGGGATTCAATTCATGCTGGCAGACATGGCAATGAATATTGAAGCTGCCCGTCAATTAACTTATGTCGCAGCATCAAAGAGTGAGAGCGGTGAAAAGGATCTACGTTTCTTCTCAGCGGCAAGTAAGTGCTTTGCTAGTGATGTAGCGATGAAGGTGACAACTGATGCGGTTCAGATCTTGGGCGGTTATGGCTATGTTTCAGATTACCCAGTTGAGCGAATGATGCGAGATGCCAAATTAACGCAGATTTATGAAGGTACCAATCAAATTCAACGAATAGTTATGGCGCGCAATCTACCTAACGCTTAAATCTGACAATCAGTGAAGGCGTTGCCGCAGCATCTAGCGGTATGTCATGGGATTCTCTAGGCAAAGTTTCACTCGTTAATTCACCTGCATGAACTAAACCAATTTTCCAGCCAGGCAAAGTTGGTAATGCGCGATCATAAAATCCCCCACCCTGCCCCATTCGATAACCCTCTTGGTCAATACGAAGTGCTGGTGTGATCACTGCGCCAACATCACTTGTGTCTGTTACAGCCAGACCAGTTGGTTCAGTCAGATTCTTAGTTACTTTCAATTTCGTTAGATCGCCATCCCACTGAACCCATTCAATGACTAAACCGTTAACTCGGGGGAGTAAGAGTTTTTTGCCATCTGCTAAAAAAGCTTTGTTGATTTCATCTGTGCTGGGCTCCTGGGCATATGAAAAGTAAGAGCAGATTGTTCCGGCATTGACAATCTCTGGGGCTTTCAAAATGACATTGAAATTGGTCGGAATGAATTTTTGAACCCGCTCACGGCGGTAGCGATCTCGCAACTGCTTCTTGAGTGTGTTCTGATTCATTGCTTCTGACCTCCGCTTTCCACGCCTAAATCCCAAAGATTACTGACCACAACAAGTATGGTGTGATTATGGCAGAGCACACGCGGGTTGATGAGTTTTTGACTTCACTTTTAGCGATTTGCAAACCTCTTGATTCTTTTGAAATGCCATTACTAGATGCCCATGGTGCAACGTTGTCGCAAGATGTCTTTGCTGGAGAGCGCGTGGTGATGAAAGCTGGATCTAGGATTCGCTCCACTCAAATTGGATTAGCGGCATCCATTGGGCTCGATCACTTGCCTACTCGGCCACATCCACGTGTTGTTGTGATGTCAGCTGGCCCAGATCTAGTTGAACCAGGTAAAACACTTAAAGATGATGAAGAGTTTGAGACTAACTCCTGGATGCTCACAACTGCGGTGCGCGAAGTTGGCGCAGTTGCTTATCGCGTGCACTCAATCCCAGATGATGAAGCACAGCTACAGAACTTGATTGAAGATCAATTAGTACGGGCCGATCTTATAATTATCAGCGGTGAGCGCCATGATGATTCATTTGATTTGATTACTAGAACAATTTCTAACATGGGTGAAATTACAACTGTGGATTTGGCAATTCAGATGAGCGGTCGACATAACTTCGGTCTGATTGGTCCAGATAAGACTCCGATCATCACCCTTCCGGGTGATCCAATCGCGGCATACATCTCATTTGAACTCTTTGTTCGCCCGATGATTCGCACAATGTTGGGCGCCGCAAACATCCACCGCCCCAGCGTTAAAGCTAAGTTAGAAAAAGCAATTGAATCTAGCGATGGAATGCGTTCCTACATTCGTGCAGCAATATCTGAAGATGGAAAATCGGTAACACCCTTGGCCCATCAGGAAGAGATTTCAACGCTCTCAGATGCTTCTGCCTTTATCGCCGTGGGCGAAAAAGATATTAACTTGAAAGCTGGCGATGAAGTAACTGTTGTGATTTTAGAGCGCAGATACATCTAAGTAGTCTTATGACTCATCCATGGCCGGTTGTACTTAAGAGTCAAGATCTATCGCTGCAGGCATTGAGATTGAGAGATCGTGGGCGTTGGAATAATGTCCGGGCCGAAAATCGTGACTGGTTATCTCCTTGGGAAGCCACAATTCCAGTCATTGCTGGGGATGATTCGCAGAATCCCGGCCAACTTCCTTCTTACTTTGAAATGGTCCGCACCCTTAACTCTGAGGCTCGAAATGGCCGCTCATTTTCATTTGCAATCTGGCATCAGCGCAATTTAATTGGGCAGATCTCATTAGGCGGTGTGATTCTTGGCGCAATGCGGGGCGGCCATATTGGTTATTGGATTGATAAAAACTATGCAAATAGAGGTTTAACAACGCAAGCAGTGATGGCCTTAACAGATTATTCATTTTCTACGCTGAATCTTCACCGCGTAGAAATCAATATCAGGCCCGAAAACATGGCATCAAAGCGCGTGGCTGAGAAAGCTGGCTATATTTTTGAAGGCGAACGTCCCCGCTATTTACATATCGCTGGTAGTTGGCGAGACCATGTCGTATTTGTAAAAGAAAATCCTGGCGTTAAGTAGGCTCTAAATCCCAAGTTCTGTAGGTCTCATCCTTTATCTTTATGCATCATGGCTTCTGGACTTATCTATATTGCGATCATCGGTATGTGGGTCGCATATTTCGCACCCCGTTGGATCCATGACCGCAATGAGTTTTCTGGAAAATCTGTTGAGCGATTCAAGAGTGCACTAATTGTTGTTGCAAGTTCATCGCCACAAGGAATTTCTGGAAGTGGATCGATTCATATCGATTTAGATCGTGAAGCAAAAATTGCACAACTACTTATGCGCAGACGAATTATGTTCTTTGTTCTAACTGGTTCTCTAACTACAACACTTGTGGGTGGTTTCATGAATACGATGCCTTTTATTTACTCATTAGTTCCTGTAACTGGGATTTTGATTTACGTTGCAAGTGTTCGCCGCCAAACGATCGCTGACAAGATTCAATACCGACGTGTTCAACAACTTCATCGTCGCACAGCTGGTGTATCAGCAACGAACTTGGCTGAAGTTGTGACACCAAAGCCATCACAGGAACATTGGATTCCACTTTCAGAGCGCGAACTTAAAGGTGTTGTTCTATTGCCTAAGGGAACTGCAGCTATTCGCCAAACGTGGGAACCTGCAGAAGTGCCAGCTCCGACATATGTCAGTGCACCAAAGGCGATTATTCCTAAGCGAGTTATTGATTTAACTATTCCTGGTGCTTGGAGTGAAGAGCAAGAGCGTCTAGAGCGTGAAGCATTAGCTGCTGCTTCACCTTCACGTGATGAAATCTTTGATCAACAACTAGCTGATGAAGCAGTTGAGCGCCTTAAGCAAGCACGCGCCTCTAATCAATAATTAGATCCAAGAACTCATCCACATACGCTGTAACCAAGCATCGTATGTGATTACTTCGCCTGTGAAAATTGGCAGGAAATAAACAAAGTTTAAAAAGATTACTGTTACAAAGGCTGCGACTAAGGCTTGTGAGATCCCTGATTTTAAGGAGCTATCCAGCAATAGCTTTGCGCAATACACAAGAGCCAGAATCATGAAAGGCTCGAAAACAACTGCATAGAATGTAAATACCGTGCGGGCTTGGAAGAAGAACCATGGCAGGTATCCAGCAGCCATTCCAAGCACAATTAAATTTAAGGCAGGCTCAGATGTGCGTTTAATTAAGCTGCGCAACCAAAACCCAATAACAACAGCAACAGCAATTGTCCCCGCCCACCATAGAAGTGGTGTGCCAATAGCTAAGACTTCTTGCGCGCAGTTATCGCTGCCACAACCCTTGGGTGACTCATAGAAGAAAGAGGTTGGTCTACCCATAACCATCCAACTCCAAGGATTTGCTTGGTAAGAATGTTTTTCAGTTAATCCTGTATGAAAGCCCAACATCTCTGAGTGGTAGTGAATCCAAGAAGTAAATGGATTTGATGACCATTGGCGATCCCAACCGCGATTGCTAAGAAACCAACCAGTCCAAGAGGCGATGTAAACAATGATGGGAAGAAATCCATATTGAATGAATTTCATAAGTGTTGGTCGAATTAACTCTTTAGAAGGATGCTTTGAGAATATTTTGTAGAGAGAAACAAAGACGATGGCAACCAAGAAATAAACTGCACTCCACTTACAACCCATTGCTAAACCTATGGCGATGGCAGCAAGCCAATGTCTTTGCTGATGCCATAAGTAAATTGCAAGGAGAACAAAGAAAGTTAAAAATAGATCAAGTAAGGCTGTGCGTGAATGCACCAGCACTAAACCGTCACAAGCCATTAAGAATGTACCTATGCCCGTTAACAACGGTGAATAGAACAGCACATGTACTAAGCGGGCAAAGAGCAAAATGAGCAGTGTGCCTATGAGGGCTGTTGCAAATCGCCAACCAAATTCATTGTCACCAAAGAGCTTGATACCGCAAGCTATAAGCCATTTTCCGACGGGTGGATGAACAATGAACTCTGGGTCACTGCCGCTAACTTCCACGCCGTACTTCAAAAAATCTCTAGCGCCATCAACGTAGTAGACCTCATCAAAGACAAAACCCTTAGGTGTTGCTAGGTTTATTAATCGAATCGCAAGGGAGACAATCGCTATAAGGATGGGGGCGATAGCGGCGAGCATGTGTGTAATCGTATGCGCAAATTGCTGTGAAATTACTGAGATGATGGCCCCATGGCACTGATATTGGCAGCAACCCCGTTGGGCAACCCAGCCGATGCAAGCGCGCGGTTAAAAACTGCCATTGAAGATGCCACGATAATTGCCGCTGAAGATTCCAGACGCTTTCACCGTTTGTGTTCAGATCTCGGAGTTACTTTCACAGCTCGCATACTTTCCTTCTTTGAAGGCAATGAAGATGAGCGAACTGCAGAGTTATTAAATGAGTTAGCAGCTGGTGCGCATGTTCTAGTTGTTTCAGATGCAGGCATGCCGACAATTAGTGATCCTGGTTTTAGGTTAATGCGCGAAGCAATTGCTAGAGGACTTGAAGTCTCTGTTATTCCAGGACCGAGCGCAGTAACGATGGCTGTTGCGTTATCAGGGCTACCCACGGATCGCTTTACTTTTGAAGGTTTTCCATCACGCAGTGCAGGTGCACGATTAGCAACATTTGAAAAACTTCGCCATGAAGAGCGCACCATGGTTTTCTTTGAAGCACCACATCGACTTGCAGATTCACTCTCTGATGCACAAGCTGTTTTTGGCAGTGATCGCAAAGGTGCAATTTGTCGTGAGATGACTAAGCACTATGAAGAAACTATTCGTGGAACACTTTTGCAGCTTTCAACGTGGGCTGATTCCAATGAAGTACTCGGTGAAATCACTCTAGTAATCCAAGGCGCAGTCCTGGATTCAGCAGCAATGACTGCAGATGAAATGGTGGCCCGTGTTCGAGAGTTTGAAGCTGCAGGCATGGATCGCAAAGGGGCAATTGCCTCAGTTGCTGCTGAATTCTCAATTGCAAAGCGGTTGGTTTATGCCGCAGTGGTCGATGCGAATAAGATGAGCAAGTGACTAAGTCCTTTTATCTAACGACGCCGATTTATTACGTCAACGATGCACCGCATATTGGCCATGCCTATACGACGGTTGCCGGTGATGTGTTAACTCGTTGGCATCGTCAAAAAGGTGAATCAGTCTGGTTTTTAACGGGCACAGATGAGCACGGCCAAAAGGTTATGCGCACGGCAGAGGAAAATGACACTGCTCCACAAGCCTGGGTTGATCGCTT
>JBEGPY010000014.1:0-16734 GCA_041181205.1 Actinomycetota bacterium
CAGACTTAGAGCCGCCCATTGCGCCAGAGACTGCCTTAACAATGTTGTATTTCATTCCTAAGCGATTAAAGCAACTGACATAGGCATCACGATGCTTTTGATAAGAGATTTCTAATCCAGCATCATCAATATCAAATGAATAAGAATCCTTCATCACAAACTCACGTCCGCGGATGATTCCACTGCGTGGACGTGCTTCATCGCGATACTTCGTTTGAATTTGATAGATAGAAAGTGGAAGATCTTTATAGGATGAATATTCGCCCTTAACCATCAAGGTAAACATCTCTTCATGTGTTGGCCCTAATAAATAATCCGCGCCGCGACGATCTTGAAGACGAAACAGGGATGGTCCGTACTCTTCCCAACGATTCGTTGCCTCATATGCCTCACGTGGCAAAAGTGCTGGGAAATGAACTTCTTGAAACCCTGCTTGATCCATCTCTTGTCGAATAACGTTTTCAACGTTACGAAGAGTGATAACTCCAAGGGGTAACCATGAATAAATTCCAGCTGCAATACGGCGAATATATCCCGCTCTTACCAATAAACGATGGCTGGCAACTTCAGCATCTGCTGGGTCATCACGCAATGTACGCAAAAAGAGCGTAGACATTTTTAGCATGGTGTGAGCCTATCGAACATCAACTGATGGTTGCCCTGAAGCAACGCCAGCGGCTTCCATTTCTTCGGCTAATCGCATCGCTTCTTCAATTAAAGTTTCAACGATTTGGGCCTCCGGAACAGTTTTAATAACTTGGCCCTTAACAAATATCTGGCCCTTACCATTTCCTGATGCAACTCCAAGATCTGCTTCGCGTGCCTCTCCTGGGCCATTAACAACACAGCCCATAACAGCAACGCGCAAAGGAACTGTCATCCCTTCCAATCCCGCTTGAACCTTTTCTGCCAGTGAATACACATCAACTTGGGCACGACCACAAGAAGGACAAGAAACAATTTCTAGTTTGCGTTGACGAAGATTGAGTGATTCTAGAATTGAAATTCCGACCTTGACTTCTTCAACTGGTGGGGCTGAAAGAGAAACACGAATTGTGTCGCCAATTCCTTCCGCTAACAAAATTCCAAAAGCAGTTGCTGACTTAATTGTTCCTTGGAAAATTGGACCGGCTTCAGTCACACCTAAGTGCAATGGATAGTCACACTTTGCAGCAAGGATGCGATAAGCATTGACCATAGTTACAGGGTCATGGTGCTTAACCGAGATTTTAATATCTGAAAAACCATGCTCTTCAAATAGTGATGCTTCCCATAGAGCTGATTCAGCTAAAGCTTCAGGTGTTGCTTTGCCATACTTTGCAAGAAGGCGTGGATCTAATGAACCAGCATTAACGCCAATACGAATTGGAATTCCAGCATCTCCTGCAGCTTTTGCAACTTCTTTTACTTTGTCATCAAATTGCTTGATGTTGCCAGGATTTACTCGAACTGCGGCGCAGCCAGCATCAATAGCCGCAAAAATATATTTAGGTTGAAAGTGAATATCTGCAATGACTGGAATCTGTGATTTCTTAGCAATCTGGGCCAACGCATCAGCGTCATCTTGACTTGGCACGGCAACGCGCACGATCTGACATCCAGAAGCGGTTAACTCTGCAATCTGCTGCAAAGTTGCATTCACATCTGCTGTGAGAGTTGTGCACATTGATTGCACGCTGACCGGAAAATCACTTCCAACACCGACTTTGCCCACCATCATCTGACGCGTCTTTCGGCGAGGGCTCAACGTTGGAGGTGGTGCGCTTGGAATTCCTAAATCAACCATGTCGCTATTGTGCCGTAAGAATGCGGGTTGTGCTAAAGATTAAGTACAACTGGATTAACGATGTCTGCAATCAGGAGCAGAACCGTAAGGGCTGCCAGGATAACGAAGACAACCATGGTGATTGGGGTCAGCAAAGTCACATCAATTGCTGCCGGGCGTGCTCGGCCACGAAGGCGCGCAATAAATGCACGTATCTCATCGGCAATAGCAACTGCCATATGGCCACCATCAAGTGGCAATATAGGCAATAGATTAAATAGACCAACGAAGATATTTAGACTAGCAATAATTAATATAAATGTTGATAGACGCTCAGTTATCGAAAGCGCATCACTACCAACGGCCTGCCCAGATACTCGTGCAACACCAACAACACCCACTAAGCCATTGGGATCGCGGGTCTCCCCAGACACGGTTTGTCCCCACAATGCAGGGATCTTTGAAGGAAGCTTAATGAGTGACTTAACGCTTTGAACTAAGAAATCCTTGGTAACGATTGCTGAATTTTTGGCTGCAGTAGCAAGGTCAGAGCGCTTAATACCAACATCGTTAATAATTCCAAGTACATAGCGCTCTGTGCCATCAATAGTTTCAAGTTTGGCTGAGGCAGAAATAGTAATCTCTTCTGTGCCGCGCTTAATCAACAAAGTTAAAGGTGCGCCTTTGGAGTTACGAATTATCTGCACATCTGTGTACCAATTATCAACTTGTTTGCCATTAATAGCTAGAATTTCATCTCCAGCAAGGATGCCGACAGATTGAGCCGCTGATCCTTTTACAACCTGATTAATAGTTGGAAGGAGTTGATTAGTACCCACTCCAGCAAATAGAACGAAGAGAAGAATGTAGCCAAGAACAAAATGAAGAAAAGAGCCAGCACCAAGCACAATTAACTTCTGTGAAGATTTTGCAGTATAGAAAGCACGTGACTCTTCACCTTCGGGCATAGCATCACCCGGAGTCATACCTTCAATCTTGCAATATCCACCTGCAGGAATCGCTTTAAGACCAAACTCAGTTTCACCACGCTGGGTTGACCAAATCCGTGAACCGAAGCCTAAGAAAAACTCACTGACCTTCATTCCATAGCGTTTGGCCGTGAGGTAATGGCCAAACTCATGAATCATGACAGAGAGAAGCAAAGCGACAACAAAGCCAAGAATTCCGATGATCTGCATTATGGGGCCAATCGTAGTAGATGTGCTTGTGCACGTGTGCGAGCATCATCTTCTAGAGCACTGACATCGGCTAAATCTCGCAGAGTTTTTGGTGAATCTTTCTCAAGATCTTGTACAACGGCGGCAATAACTTCCACGATAGATTTAAATTCCAGCTTCTTTGATATAAATGCAGCAACTGCCGCCTCATTAGCAGCATTGAATATCGCAGGCAATCCTCCACCAATTTCACCGCAGTGGCGCGCTAAATCAATGCTTGGAAATTGTCTGGCATCAATAGGTTCAAAGCTCCATGAATGTGGAGTTGACCAATCAATCGGCGGAGTTGAATTACTCAATCGATGTGGCCAGTTCATTGCATATGCAATGGCACCTCTCATATTTGGTGGACTGGCCTGGGCAATAGTTGAACCATCATTGAACTCAACAAGTGAGTGAACAACAGATTGTGGATGAATCACAGCTTCGATGCTTGAGTATGGTAAACCAAATAAGTAATGCGCCTCAATGATTTCAAGGCCTTTGTTAACAAGGGTTGCTGAGTTAATGGTAACAACGGCCCCCATTGACCATGTCGGATGCTTAAGTGCATCTTCGAGAGTAATTGCCTCAAGATTGGCGCGATCTCTAAATGCTCCCCCGCTAGCTGTTAAAACAATCTTCTTTATTTCAGTTTTCTTACCAGCTAATGCAGATTGAAAAATCGCACTATGCTCAGAGTCAACAGGAATAATCTGATGCTCTCTAGCTCTAGACATAACTAATTCTCCAGCGGCAACTAGTGATTCTTTATTGGCAAGAGCTAGAGTGTTACCGGCATCTAGGGCTGCAAGGGTTGGGCCAAGACCAATCGAACCTGTTATCCCATTGACTACAACATCACAGTTTATTGCCGCGATTTCCGTAGAAGCGTTGGCTCCATCAATGACTGTGATCCCCGGTAATGCTTTGCCCACCACATCTGCATTATTTACAACGCCAACATGTGAAACCTTAAACTGCTTAGCCTGGGCAATAACTAATTCTGGGTTACTCCCTGCCGATGAAATTGCCACAACTCTAAATAGCTGCGGATTACTTGCAATGACTTCAAGGACCTGAACTCCAATTGAGCCTGTTGAGCCCAAAATAACCACATCACGCATTTATCGATCCAGAAGATTTTGTGTTGGGGAGTACTTAGTTCCTGAACGGCGTTTTGCAATCGCACTCAGCGCCTCTAAAACAACTCGGTTCGCCAAAATTGCTGTTATATCCGCACTATCAAAAGCAGGTGCAACTTCAACAACATCAATACCCACAATAGGTAGTTCAAGACAGATTCTGCGCACAGACTCTAAAAGCTCACGGCTAGTCATTCCCCCTGGTTCAGGAGTTCCCGTTCCTGGAGCCATTCCTGGATCAACAACATCGATATCTACAGATAAGAAAACGCCATCGCACTCATTGGTTAGAATCGAAAAAGATTCATCTAGGACTGTATTGAGTCCGCGGTGGTGAATCTCAGTCATTTCATATGAGCGCATTCCTTGATCGCGCATCCAATCTAAGGTCTTTGCATCTGGCCAATAGCCGCGCAAACCTAATTGTAAGAAACGATCTCCACGCACTGTTCCTGTGTCAATTAATCTGCGCATTGGTGTGCCATGACCAACTAATGCTCCCCATTGATCTTCGCCAGTATCGGCATGTGCATCAAAGTGAATCATTGAAATCTTACCCATACCGCGATGACGTGCGATTCCAGCAACATCGGCAGATGCAATTGAATGATCTCCACCAAGAATTACGGGAATTGCACCAGCTCGTGAAATCTTCTCTGTTGCTTGAGCCAATACTTCTAGCGATGCAAGTAAATCACTACCGGGCATTAATAAATCTCCCGCATCAACAACTTTCATCTCCTTTAATGCATCAATGCGCAACGCTAAATGTGGACGTTCAGCATCATGCGGTAGATAGTCGCCTCCGCGTATTGCCTGCGGACCAAACTTTGCACCTGATCGATGTGATGTTCCGCTATCAATGGGTGCACCGACAATGACCACATCAGCATCGGCATAGGAGGAAGGAATATCTAAATCACAGCGCTCGATTCCAAGAAATGTGAAATCGGGCCCATACATATTGCCGTGATTAACCATGGCTTAAGAGTAGAGGTAAAGCTTAAGAATCAAAGCCCAAGCCCAAAACATCAAGCAATCTCAGCCATAAATTGCGCTTGCCTTGATTTTCATCGGCCCTGTTGATTGACCACTGCGTAAAGCGGATAAAAATAAACTTCAATGGCTCAGGGGGAAATGGCAATGGCTTCCTTCTAACCATCTTCAAACGAGTGCGTTCGTTATCAACCTTATCTAGAAGATCCAACATCACTTGTGCACCAAATCTAGTCGAGCCAACACCCAGCCCGGTAAAGCCCAATACATATGCAACCCGCCCACCATAGGCTTTGCCCCAAAATGGCGAGAATCGTGAACATGTATCAATTGCTCCGCCCCAACCATGTGTGAACTTCACTCCATTTAACTGCGGAAAAGTTTCTAAGAACGCCTCTGCCAAATGTGCATACGTCTCGGCATCTGTTTCATACTCTTGTCGCACTTTGCCGCGGAAATTATAAATAGCATCATATCCGCCCCATAAAATCTCATTGTCTTGAGTTAAACGGTAATAATGGAATTGGTTTCCAGCCTCTGATAGACCTTCACGGCCATCCCAACCAATGGATTTCATCTGTTCTTTAGTTAAAGGTTCTGTGACTAATTGAAAGTCATAAACCGGCACAACATATTTGTGAGCGCGTTTAACTAAGGATCTAAAAACATTGGTTGCAAGTGCGACTTTTTGTGCATAAACAGAACCATAAGGTGTGTGAACAATCATTGCGCCACGTGTGTGCTCTAGCCATTCAACATGGGTATTTTCAAATATCTTCACACCCAACTTCAAACATGCTCTCTCTAATCCCCACACCAACCTCGCTGGATCAACTAGTGCAGTTCCATCTGGATCCCACAGTGCTGCCTTGGATAAGGGTGAGTGCACGCGTGCCTGTATTTCATCTTGACCCAGAACTTCAACGTTGTCTCCAAAAGAGTTTCGAAGATTTGCCTCATCTACTAAGCCTTGAATCTGCCACTCTTCATTGGCAATACGTAGCTCGCCGGTCCATTCAAATTGGCAGTCAATCCCATATCGTTTGATAGTTTCTTCAATGAGATCTAAATTCTCTCGACCCAAACGTTCAATAACAGCCATCTCATCTTTAAATCTGCTGTATCCATTCATAAAGCCATGGGTCAATGAATAGCTACAAAATCCACCATTTCGCCCTGAGGCGCCCGCGCCAGTTTCACGTTGCTCAACAATGATTACTTCGCGTTCTGGATTCTGCTCTTTTGCAATTAATGCAGTCCATAAACCGGTATAGCCAGCACCCACCACACATAAATCTGTGGTGACATCACCAATTAATGTTGGATTTGGTTGTGGTTCAAGGGGATCTTCATCCAACCAATACAAAGCCGGCTGCATATGTGAAAGATGCTTGAGAACGAAAGGGTCGATGGTTGCCATCGCGCTATCCGGCCTTAACCGGAATCACCCCTTCAATCACTACTCGTAGTTGGCCCGGGTCCTCCGGAACCTAACCCCACAACGCAGATTTTCTTAAACAACCTGTAGTTCGTCGTGGACTAGTGAAATATTAGCGGGTTTTCTTGCCTTTTACTAGTTGACTCGCAATAACTATGGCTAATGCCAAGAAAAACATCGCAGAACCAATCACGTTAGCTTGTGCGGGAATTCCGCGTGCTGCAGAAACATATACAAATTTAGGGAATGTAATCAGGGTTCCTGAGTTAAAATTAGTAATAATAAAATCATCAAAAGACAGGCTAAAGGCCAATAGCGCAGCCCCTGCAATTCCTGGTGCCACTAAAGGCAAAGTAACTCTGCGGAATGTTTCAAGCTCATTGGCATAAAGATCCATAGCAGCCTGTTCAAGACGTGGATCCAGGGATGCAATACGGGCCTTTACTGTAACTACCACAAAAGAAATACAAAATACTACGTGTGCAACAACTGTTGGCCAGAAGCCCGGATTAATCTTAAACACTAAGAACAATGAAAGTAGTGAAGCTCCAAGAACAATCTCAGGAGTTGCCATCGGTAAAAAGATAAGCAGGTTTGAACTAGAGCGGCCCTTAAACTGATATCGCCCAAGAGCAAAAGCAATCATTGTGCCAAGAATTGTTGAAAAAATAGTTGCAAGTAAGCCAATCTTTATTGAATTACCAAGGGCGTTACAAACCTCCGGCGCTCCACAAGGGTTTTGCCAATTACTTAATGTGAAGCCCTTCCAGATCAAATTGCTTTTTCCTGAGTCATTAAATGAGAAGACAAAAGTGTAAGCAACTGGAATAAAGAGATAAGTGAAACCAAAGATCATATATATGCGCAGCAAGTTACGCCCAAACCAACGGGAGAATCGTGCCTTAGCTGGGATGGTTGGGATGGAGGCGTCCTTAATCTTTTGGCTCACACCAACTCCTCCGTTCCTGCTTTTCGAATATATAAAGTAACAAGAATCAAAATTGCTGCCATCAGCGTGAAGGAAAGCGCGGCTGCGGTTGGATAGTCAACAATCTTGAAGTAACGAGACTCAATTACATTGCCAATCATCTTTGTGTTAGGACTTCCCAAAATTGCAGCGTTCACATAGTCACCCGCAGCTGGAATAAATGTAAGAAGGGTTCCAGCAACTACACCTGGCAAAGAAAGTGGAACAGTCACCCGGCGAAATGCTGTTATTCCATTGGCATAGAGATCTCCAGCTGCCTCAATTGTTCGAGGATCAATGCGCTCTAGTGATGCATATAGTGGCAGAGTCATAAATGGCAAGAAGTTATATGTCATACCTGCCACCACCGCTACTGAAGTTGATGTCAGTGTGGTCTGCTGCCCAATGATGTGCAGGCTACGAAGTCCTGGAACGACGAAGCCCTCTTCACCAAGGATCTGCTTCCAAGCAATAGTACGTAGCAGGAAGGAAGTAAAGAAAGGAGCAACGACTAATACAAGAAGAATGTTTTTGAATTTTCCTGATTTAAAGGCGATTGCATAGGCCAATGGGTATGCAATAGCTAAAGCAAATATCGTAGCCAAACTTGCATATAGAAATGATCGACCAAACTGTTCCTTGTTTTCAATAAATGCCTGAATGTAGTTACCGAAGGCAAGAGTTTGTTCGTACTGACCTGTGTCACCACCTACTATCGGCGTCTGTGTTGAAGTTTGTGCAAGGTTGATAATTGGAAGGATGAAAAAAGTGAAGAGAAAAGCAAAACCTGGAAGGAGAAGCAGGTAAGGAGTACGTACCTTTGGAAAGGACACGTTATTCCTCCTCTAATTCCTCAGGATTAACTTCTGTACCGGCGTCAACATCCTCATCGCCACGCAGACCAAATGTGAAGGTTGGCTCCCATGAAATATTTACTTCATCGCCTTTATCAAATGGTGCAACACCATCATCATTTTGCTCAAAGACCATTACTTCCTGGCCCCAAGGCATAGCAACCACATATTGCGTGCTCACACCAATGTATGAAACATCTTCGATATGTCCGCCAGTTAAAGTATTGCCTCTTACAGGAGTACCAAGGCGCGAAATTCTAAACTTCTCTGGACGAATTCCTGCATAGAGTGAATTATCAACTGCATGGCTGCGCTTTTTAGGCATAGAAATCTTTTGGCCATAGAGATCGACAACTAAGTTATCTCCATCATTGCCATCGATTTTGCCCTTGATTAAATTAGATTGACCAAGGAAGTTGGCAACAAAAGCTGTTTCAGGATCGTCATAGAGATCTGCTGGCGATCCCATTTGTTCAATCTTGCCTTCATTCATAACTGCGATCGTGTCAGCCATAGTCATAGCTTCTTCTTGATCGTGTGTTACGTGAACGAAAGTTAAGCCAACTTCACGTTGAATCCACTTGAGTTCGATCTGCATCTGTCGACGCAATTTGAGATCCAGTGCACCTAGCGGTTCATCAAGAAGCAGCAGCGCAGGACGATTAACAATGGCGCGCGCAAGTGCGATGCGCTGTTGTTGACCACCTGATAGCTGCGTTGGTTTGCGCTCTGCTAAATGTGGAAGCTCAACAAGATTAAGGACCTTATCGACTTGCTCCTTCACATCTTTGATTCCGCGACGACGAAGCCCAAAAGCAATGTTTTCAAAGATAGTTAAATGTGGAAATAGCGCATAGTTTTGAAAAACGGTATTAATTGGGCGCTGATAGGGACGTGTAGTTGTAATGTCCGTATCGCCCAAGTGAATACTGCCGACAGTCGGTTCTTCTAATCCTGCGACCATGCGCAGCGTTGTAGTTTTGCCACAGCCTGAAGGGCCAAGCAATGCAAAGAAAGATCCCTTTGGAATCGTAAGAGTTAAATCATCTACCGCAGTGAAGTCACCATATGACTTAGTGATGCGAGTTAGACGAAGATCTCCCCTTGCAGTAATTGGATCTTTCGCCACTAGTTTCCTTGAGCTTGCTGGAAGGCTTCAGCCCACTTTGTCTCTTCATCTGGTGTGAGAGAGCGGAAAACATTGAGGCGAGCTGAAGTCTTTTCGGTTGGGAAGATGTACTCACTTGTTGCAAGCTCTGGAGCAATCTTTTCCATCTCAGCTTGGGCGCCCTTTACTGGACACACATAGTTAACATAAGCAGCAACTTCTGCCGCAACAGCTGGCTCGTAGTAGTAATTGATCATTTTCTCGCCATTTGCCTTACCGGCAGCAGATGCAGTCGATGGAATCATCAAGTTATCACCTGAGATAGTTCCACCTGACTCTGGAATTGCGAAGTCAAACTTTCCTTCATTTTCAGAGGCAAGGATGAACATATCTCCAGACCAGCCAATAACTGCAGTTGCATCCCCTGAGGTGAGGTCTTCTGCATATTCATTACCCTTAACGCCGCGAATCCATCCATCAGAGATCTTCTTAGCCATGAAATCAACTGCATTCATAAATTGATCTTCAGTTACCTTTGTAATATCAATTCCTTGACCCAGCAAAATCACACCGATTGTGTCACGCATTTCAGTGAGAACAACGATCTTTCCCTTGTTCTGAGGCGCAAAAAGATCATCAAGTGTGCGAATTCCCTTTGGATTCTTTTCAACGTTCCATCCAAAACCGCCCATGATGCCCTGCCAAGTAAGAGTAGACTCACGCTTTGGATCATATGAAGGTGATGCAAGTGAATCAAGAATATTCACCTTGTTTGGAATATTTGCAGTGTCATACTTTTGTGCATATCCCAAGCGAATCCAACGTGCTGCCATCCAGTCAGTTGGTGTGACAACGTCATAACCAATATCTTCTCCAAGCTTTAACTGCGCTTGCACTTTTCCAAAGAACTCATCGTTGTCGTTGTAATCTTCAAAATACTTTGCATCAATTCCGCTTTGCTCTGAGAACTTAACAAGAGTTGGATATGTCTTTGATGCTTCATCAAAATCTAAATACAGCGGCCAGTTGCCCCAGCGCACGGTGTTTTCTGCAGATGCACTATCTCCACCGCCACCGCATGCAGCTAAGAGTCCTGCAGCACCGATACCACCTGCTCCTGCTAAAACAGCACGACGTGAGACTTGAGTTCCAAGTATTGAACGTGCTTCAGGTGAAAGTGAACGCTCTTTTGCCATTGATGTGCTCCTTAATTGTTTAGAGTTCTTGGGCGAAATACTACGCCCCAAGGTTGGTCATAACGTGCTTGATTCGGGTGTAATCCTCAAATCCATAGGCAGAAAGATCCTTGCCATAGCCCGAGCGCTTGAATCCTCCGTGCGGCATCTCGGCAACAACAGGGATGTGGGTGTTGATCCAGACGCATCCAAAGTCAAAGGCCTTTGCCATTCTCATTGCACGGCCGTGGTCCTTGGTCCAAATGCTAGAGGCCAAGCCATACTCAACTCCGTTGGCCTTTGAAATCGCATCGGCCTCATCGCTAAATTTTTGAACAGTAATGACCGGCCCAAAGATTTCACTCTGGATCATCTCGTCATCTTGCTTCAAATCGGCAACAACAGTTGCTGGGAAGAAGAAACCTGGCTTATCCAGTGCGCTTCCACCAGTCATAACTTTGGCATGGGAAGGAAGACGATCAAAGAATCCACTCACACGAGCTAGCTGATTAGCATTATTAACTGGCCCCAAGAAAACATCTTCTGCAGGAGCACCAATAGCAATGCCCTTTGCCTGCTATCTGCGTCTGCAAAAACAACGACAGGAGCTTTGCCACCGAGTTCAAGGTGCACTCGCTTAAGTTGTGTGGCAGCAGATTGAGCAACTTGTATTCCAGCACCTACTGAACCTGTAATTGAAACCATGTCAGGGCGTTTGTGTTCGACAAGCATGCGCCCAGTTTCACGTTCACCGCAAACAACATTGAAAACACCTGCTGGTAAAAACTCTGACATCACATTTGCCATCCACACTGTTGATGCAGGAGTTGTGTCACTTGGCTTCAAAACAACAGTATTACCTGCAGCAATTGCTGGAGCCCATTTCCACACAGCCATCATCATCGGATAGTTCCACGGAGTTACTTGTCCAATTACTCCGACAGGTTCGCGGCGGATCATTGAAGTCATGCCTGGCATATATTCACCAGCAGATTTTCCTTCGAGGTTTCTTGCAGCACCTGCGAAGAATCGAATTTGATCAACCATTGGCGGAACTTCTTCAGAGGTTGTTAAAGAGATTGGTTTACCGGTATTTGTTGTTTCAATTGCAATAATTTCATCGGCGCGAGATTCAATAGCGTCTGCAATTTTCAATAAAGCTTTTTGGCGCTGCGACGGAGTTGAATCGCGCCATCCTGGAAATGCATCACTTGCAGCTTTAAAGGCTGAATCAACGTCTGCAGCATTTGATTTAGGTGCACGGGCATACTCTTTGCCAGTTGCTGGGTTGATAAGTGGCGAAGTTTCACCGGAAGTTGAATCGACGGCCTTGCCGTTAATGAAGTTAGTTAACTTTTCCATGGACTTGAGCCTACCAATTCCACCCTTGGCTAACCAGTAGGAGTATTACCTTTTTCCGCGGCCGCTAACTGACCACAGGCCCCATCTATTTCACGGCCCCTGGTATCGCGCACCGTGACTGGAACCCCGTAACTTTCCAAGATGCGGACAAACTCAGCTTCATCTTCGCGACGAGAAGCAGTCCACTTGGAACCTGGAGTGGGATTAAGGGGAATTAAATTAACATGGGCATTACGGTTTTTCAGCAACCGGCCAAGCAAATCCGATCTCCAGGATTGATCATTGATATCTCGGATCATGGCATATTCAATTGAATAACGGCGGCCCGTCTTCTTCTCATAAGCATCGGCTGCTACCAGTACTTCCTTAATTTTCCACCGTGAATTGATAGGAACTAATGTGTCACGAAGTTCATCATCGGGTGTGTGAAGAGAAACTGCCAAAGTAACTGCAAGGCCCTCCTCAGTGAGTTTTTCAATTCCATTGACAAGACCAACAGTTGAAACCACCACAGAGCGTGCACTAATTCCAAGTCCATCTGGGTTTGGATCTGTGATATTTCGAAGTGTTCGGATTACTGCGTTGTAGTTAGCTAACGGCTCTCCCATACCCATAAAGACGATATTTGAAAGGCGGGCTTCTCCGCCAGGTAGTTCGCCATTTGCGCATGCTCTTGCTGCTGCAACGATTTGTTCTGTGATTTCTCCAGCACTCAAATTTCGAGTAAGTCCGGCTTGTCCAGTTGCACAAAATGGACAGTTCATTCCACATCCTGCTTGGGAAGAAATACATACTGTTACGCGATCGGTGTATCGCATTAAAACTGACTCAACTAAAACACCATCATGGAGCTTCCAAAGATCTTTACGTGTCATTCCCCCATCGCACTCAACAGAGCGCACAAGTTCAATGAGCTTAGGAGTGAATTGTGCTGAGATTGTCTTGCGCATCTCTGCAGGGATATCTGTCCAACTCTCTGGATCATTAGACAGGTGGGTGAAGTAGTGGGTGGCTACTTGGTTGGCACGAAATGCAGGTAGGCCTAAAGTTTTTGCCAGTTCACGGCGCTCTTCAGGTGAGTAGTCAGCTAGATGCTTAGGGGTCTTCTTGCGCTGAACTGGCTCATCGAAAACTAATTTAATCTCAGGAACACTCATAGCCAGCGCTTCACAAGCTCTAATGCAAGCCATAGAGCTGGGGCTGAAATCAATACTGAATCAAGACGATCCAAGATCCCGCCATGGCCTGGAAGCAAAGTTCCCATATCTTTTAAGTGAAGGTCGCGCTTCATTGCACTCTCAATCAAATCACCGCAGGTAGCCGTGAAAACAATCATTAATCCAACAATCGCGCCAATCCACCAGTGCATTTCCATGATGTATTTAAAAGCAAGGGAGCCCCCAATTACTGTGAAGACGAGAGAGCCAATTAAGCCTTCCCAGCTCTTCTTCGGACTAATCACTGGAACGAGTGGATGCTTTCCTAATAGAACACCCACGATGTAACCAAATGTGTCGTTGCAGCCAACTAATATAACAAAAGTCATCACGCGCTCTAAACCAGTGCTGGGTTTTGCTAGAAGAATAAGAAAGCCACCTAGAAATGGCAGATAGAGAAGTGAAAAAGTGGTTGCTGTTGCACTTTGCACAAAGCCATCTGGGCCTTTAGTTAAAAGTTGAATAAGCAAAAGCGGAATTGCGATAGCTGTAGCAATAGCTAGGCCTGCTGCACCACCATTCCAGGTTGCATAGGTAAGAACGACGGCCCCCAGCGCAAGTGAAACAACTGAGATATAAATTCCGCGCACGCCAAAAGCTCGAACAATTTCACGAATACCTAAAAGCACTGCAACTGTGACCACAACTGCAAAAACTTCCCGACGATAAACAAGGGCAAACCAAATCAGAGCTACAAGGGATAGTGAGACAATAATTGATGAGCCCAGCTTACGCCCAGCCCTTTTATTAATTGCCTCGTTTATTGATTGAAAATCAGACATCAGTGACAAACTCCTTAGACTTCTAGGAGTTCGGCCTCCTTATGCTTTAAGAGTTCATCAATTTTTGCAACGTGATCAGATGTTACTTTCTCTAACTCTTTCTCACCACGAGCCAAATCATCCTTACCGATATCTCCATCTTTTTCCATCTTCTCCATCGCCTCTTTTGCAGCACGACGAATATTTCGCATAGAGATCTTTGAATCTTCAGCCTTTCCCTTTGCGACCTTTATAAACTCCTTGCGTCGCTCTTCAGTTAATTGCGGGAAGTTGATGCGAATAACTACGCCATCATTGCCTGGGTTCACACCTAAATCTGATTCGCGAATAGCTTTTTCGATGCTAGCCATAGAGCCCTTATCAAAAGGTGCAATTGTGGCCATACGGGCTTCAGGAACTTGAATGGAAGCTAGTTGAGAGAGTGCTGTGTAGGTGCCGTAGTAATCAACCATGATTTTATTAAACATAGATGGGTGTGCGCGGCCTGTTCGAATAGAAGCAAAATCATCCTTTGCAACTTCAACAGCTTTGCTCATCTTCGTGTCAGCGTCCTTGAGGGCGCTTGCTACATCTGCCATGACTTCTCCCTTGGGGTCCCTTATTCTTTGATTCTATCGGCAATACCCGAGCTGGTTCTATGAAATCCTTAACTTAAGAAACTAGCGTTCCAATTGTTTCACCGCGCACTGCACGAGCGATGTTGCCGTTCTTCATCAAGTCAAAGATGACTATTGGAAGTTGATTTTCACGACAAAGGGCAAAAGCGGCAGCATCTGCCACAGCCAGAGACTTACTTAATACCTCACTATATGAAATTGAATCGTATTTAGTTGCACTCTTATCCTTCTTAGGATCTGCGCTATAAACGCCATCAACACCACTCTTGGCAAGAAGTAGAGCCTCGGCTCCGATTTCAAGTGCGCGCTGGGCTGAAACTGTGTCTGTTGTGAAGAATGGCATTCCAGCACCCGCACCGAAAATTACTACACGGCCCTTTTCAAGGTGGCGAATTGCGCGAAGTGGAATGTATGGCTCTGCAACTTGTCCCATTGTGATTGCGGTTTGAACACGCGTCTGCACACCTTCTTTTTCCAGAAAATCTTGTAGCGCTAAACAGTTCATCACTGTTCCGAGCATTCCCATGTAGTCAGCGCGTGAGCGATCCATACCGCGCTGAGAAAGCTCTGCGCCACGGAAATAGTTACCGCCACCAACAACGATGGCTACTTGAACACCACTTCGGGCAACATCTGCGATTTGTTTAGCAATATCTTGAACAACATCTGGGTCAACACCGATGCCTTTTTCTCCACCAAAAACTTCTCCAGAAAGTTTAAGGAGCACCCGCCGATACGTTCCTCTTGTACCGGGCATGAGTGCTCCTTTAACTTCTAGTTGGAATATCTAAATTCTAAGCGATGTCTGCTCAATCAAAGAAACTTCCTTGACGAAGCCTGTTACGCGACCTTCAATGATCTTGACGAGGGAAGCTTCTGGCTTACCTTCTTCGCGTGCAGTTTCTTCGGCGATACGACGTTCGTTTTCAATTAGATCAGCAGGAACATCTTCGCGATTTACGAACTGTGGTGCAAAGGCTGCGATGTGCTGTGCAATATCTTTACCAACTTCAGCTGCATCCTTAGTTAATTGAACTAGGACACCAACTTGAGGAGGCAAATCAGGGCTCGTGCGGTGCAAGTAAATTCCAACTGGAGAATCCTTTAACACTGCAATTCGGCGAACCTCAATCTTTTCACCTAGAGTTGCATTTGCCTCATCAACAGTTGCCTGAACGGTTTTACCGCTAGACATTGATGTTGCAAGGAATGCTTCTAGAGAATCTGATTGTGAATTTTGTAGGTGAACAAGAAGCTCATCAGCTAGTGCAATGAAACGCTCACCCTTAGCCACGAAATCTGTTTCGCAGTTAAGTTCAAGCATCACACCAAGATTTCCTTCAACCTTTGCAACTACTGCGCCATTTGAAGTTAAACGACCTTCACGCTTAGTGACTCCTTTGAGTCCCTTAACGCGAATAATGTCGATCGCCTTGTTGTAATCGCCTTCTGCCTCATCCAAAGCCTTCTTGCAATCAAGCATTCCCGCAGCGGTTGCTTCACGAAGATTCTTAACGTCTTGCGCTGTATATGCAGCCATTTAATTAAGCTCCTTCTGTGACAGTGATTGCTTCTGGTGACATTTCAGTTGTTCCAGCAATTTCTTTTTCCCAATCAGCTAAAGGCTCACCAGCTGCAACTGCAGGGGCTTCATCCTTAACTTCGCTCTTAGCCTGTGCTGAACGTGCAGCAAGACCAGCAGCGATTGCATCTGTGATAACGCGAGTTAGTAGTCCGATTGAACGGATTGCATCGTCGTTACCAGGAATCTTGTAATCAACTTCATCTGGATCACAGTTAGTATCCAAGATTGCGATAACTGGAATACCGAGCTTCTTAGCTTCTTGCACAGCAAGGTGCTCCTTCTTAGTATCAACAACCCAAATTGCTGAAGGCAACTTAGTCATATTACGAATACCGTTGAGGTTCTTAAAAAGTTTTTCGCGTTCACGGCGAAGAACAAGAAGTTCCTTCTTGGTTAGAAGTAGATCATTCTTCTCTTCTAGAGCTTCTAGCTCCTTCAGACGCTGAATACGCTTGTAGACAGTTGGGAAGTTTGTAAGCATTCCACCTAACCAGCGCTCAGTCACT
>JBEGPY010000015.1:0-10847 GCA_041181205.1 Actinomycetota bacterium
CAAACACAAACACAAACCCAAACCAAAACACAAACTATAACCCAAATTAAAACCAAAACCCAGACGCGAACCTAAATCCTTACCATATTCAAACCCTTCCCCAACCCCATCAAAGCCCAAATGCATTGGCAACGGTATTTAAGCTTATACCCAGAGGGTCGTTTTGTTCAGGATATTGTCTTGCAAGCGCCCACAAGCCCAGAACCGGCTTTTGCTTTGGCGATGGCAAAGGCGATGAAAAGGAAGTTGCTGCGCATGTGATGAAGCTACTGACTGAAGTTGGTATTGAAGCAACAATGTATGAAGCAGCTCCAGGACGCTGCAATGTAATTGCACGCATTAAGGGAACAGATTCAACGCGAGCTGGATTGGTTCTTCATGGTCACATCGATGTAGTGCCTGCAAATGCCGATGATTGGTCGGCTGATCCCTTCAGTGGAGAGATTCGTGATGGAATGATCTGGGGCCGCGGGGCAGTAGACATGAAAAATATGGATGCCATGATTCTGGCAACGGTGCGAGATTGGGCGCGAACTGGTTACAAACCAAAGCGTGACATTGTTTTAGCTTTCTTTGCTGATGAAGAAGCTGGAAGCATCTATGGTTCACATTGGATGGTTGATAAGCACCCAGAAGTATTTGCGGGATGCACTGAAGCAGTCTCAGAGGTCGGTGGATTCTCAGTAACTGTAGCTGGCGGAAAACGTCTCTATCTCATTGAAACTGCAGAGAAGGGCATTCACTGGATGAGGCTCACCGCACACGGACGCGCCGGACACGGCTCTGTTACAAACAATGAAAACGCTATCACTCGTTTAAGTGAAGCAGTGGCAAAGATTGGTAATCACCAATGGCCACAACGTTATAGCGCAACAGTAAAGGCGTTTTTCAAGAAGGTAGCTGCAGAGACTGGCAAGGAGTACAACGAAAAAGATCTAACACCACTTCTTAGTGAGTTGGGTTTTGCCGCACGTATGGTTGGTGCAACATTGCAAAACACAGCCAACCCAACAATGCTTGACGCTGGATACAAAGCAAATGTTATTCCTGGATCAGCTAGCGCAGTTGTAGATGGTCGCTTTATCCCTGGTTTTGAAAACGAGCTGAATGAAACAATCAAATCTCTTATTGGTCCAGATATCACTATAGAAACTATTACTACCGATAAAGCTTTAGAGGTACCTTTCGAAGGCGATCTTGTTGATGCGATGTGCGCAGCAATTATGGTTGAAGATCCAGAAGGTGTTCCAGTTCCATATGTCATGAGCGGTGGAACTGATAACAAAGCGCTAGCTGAACTTGGAATTATCGGTTATGGATTCTCGCCACTCAAACTAGACGCGGACTTTGATTTCATGGCGCTATTTCATGGCGTTGATGAGCGTGTGCCCGTTGAGGGTCTTACCTTTGGTGTGCGCGTATTAAAAGATTTCCTAGAACACGCCTAAGCACTGACATCATCTAGGGCGTTGCGAACAATGTCTGGGAGATAGATCTCTTCACTTTGTAATACACCACGTAGTTGAGCACCGGTTCTAGCACCAATGATTGTGCTGGTTACACCAGGAGCATCTCTTACCCACGCTAGTGCTACTTCAAGAGGGGAATACCCCAAACCGCTTGCAGCAACACACACCGCTTCAACGATGGCACTGCTTCGTGAATCAAGATAAAGAGAGATGTCTTTAGCAAAATGTGGCGCAGCCCCGCGCGAATCACTTGGAATTCCATTGCGATATTTACCGGTAAGAACACCACGTGCAAGTGGTGCCCAAGCAACGAAACCAACACCACACGCTTGCGCACTATCTAGAATTTCCATCTCAACATCACGGTTGAGCAATGAGTACTCGCTTTGAATCGTTGTAATCGGCGCTTTGGCTGAATTGCTAATTTGCTTGGTCGCAGATTGCGCTAGTTGCCATCCTGTGAAATTTGAAATACCGACATAGCGCGCACGTCCGGAGCTATAGGCGTAGTCAAGAGCAGAGAGTGTGTCATCAATTGGTGAAAATGGATCCCACGTGTGAACCTGCCAGATATCTACGAAATCGCTTCCGATTCTGACGAGTGAACGGTCCAACTCGGCAATAAGTGCGTGCCGTGAATTATCAACTGTGCGCACACCATCAGGAAAAGTCAGGCCTGCCTTAGTTGCTATGACAACTTCGTCGCGTTGAAAAAGAGTTCCGATAAGCCCACCGATTACACGTTCGCTATCGCCATCTCCATAGGTCGCTGCGGTATCGATGAAGTTTCCACCAGCATCGATGAAAGCACGGCATTGATCGGCGGCTTCATGCTCGTCGGTGTCACGACCCCATGTCATAGTTCCTAGCGCTAATCGAGAGAGCATGAGCCCGCTATTACCCGCTTTTCTCATCTGCATGGAGAGACCCTAGCAAGTCATGAGAGTAAAACCTGCGATAGCCTTTGCGATATGCAGATTGTTTTGATTCGACATGCCCATTCCCAAGCAAATGCTCGAGGGGTCTTATCTGGGCGTCTTCCTAACATCTCACTTTCTGAAAAGGGAATAAAACAATCCCAGGAACTTGCTTCCAGACTGGGTTCTTTTCCCATCGCGCAAATTCGGATTAGTCCCATGCAAAGATGCCACGAAACAATCGCACCCTGGCTCGGCGTGCTACCAAAAACTACCCAGAAACTTCTGGTTAAGGATGAGAATCTCACTGAGGTTGATTATGGAAGTTGGAGTGGAAAGAAATTATCTGTTCTTTCGCGCAACAAATTATGGAAGACGGTTCAAGGTAATCCCTCTGCGATGTATTTCCCTGAAGGTGAGGGCCTAGCTCATATGCAGCAAAGGGCTATGACAGCAGTCCACGACTCCTTGACTGTCAAAAGGAGTGGAGTCGCAGTGTTGGTGAGTCATGGTGATGTCATCAAAGCCATAGTTGCTAGCGCTCTTGGCATGCATCTAGATGACTTCCAGCGCATTGTTATTGATCCAGCTTCTGTCACCATTTTGGATTATTCACATGGAAAAGCTCGTTTAACGCTGATGAATGATTCTCGCTCAGTTCTACACGATGTTTTAGCAGGTCCCAAACGTAGTAAAAACCTACTTGGCGGTGGAGCAGGAAAATGAGCTACGAGTTCAAGAGTGTGGACCGCTTTATCTGTGGAACGGTTGGAGAACCGGGTGAACGAGAGTTTTATCTTCAAGTTCGTGCTGGGTCGGCACTAGTGAGTGCATCCCTTGAAAAGACCCAAGCTTCAACGTTGGCCCAACGGTTAGAGATTCTATGCAAGCAAGTTGCCAAAGAAGATGTGACATTAGTTGTCGATCGAGTCGAGCGTGATGATGCAGCTCTTGAGTCACCGGTGGACAAGGACTTTGTTATTGGCGCAATTTCTATTGCTTGGGATGATGCCTCAAAAAGCGTATGTGTGGAGCTGTTTTCAATCAAGGAGATTGAAGTCGAGGACGAAGTTCCAGATATCACAATGAACTTAACACTTGGACAAGCAAAGGCATTCATTTCGCGAACCAATGCAGTGGTAAATGCCGGTCGTGTTCCATGTCCATTCTGCTCCCTACCAATTGATCCACGTGGTCATTTATGTCCTAGGGCAAATGGCTACAGACGATAACCGCACGATTCTGACTTTCGGAGAAATGTCAGTTACAGGTCGATTAGTTGATGCATCGAATGCAACTCTCTTTGCAACCGTTACACACCAGGACACCGAGATTGCATGCATCTATAAACCAGTTGCGGGGGAGCGTCCGTTATGGGATTTCCCGGATGGAACACTGGCCGATCGCGAATACGCAGCTTTCCGGGTGAGTGAATTTCTCGGTTTGGATTTAGTACCACTCACTATATTGCGTGACGGTCCTTATGGAATTGGAATGGTGCAAGAGTGGATAGATATCGATGAATCGATTGACCTTGCCGAATTTTTCTCACAGGATTTACCGCAACTTCGCTCGATGGCTTTTTTCGATGCAATAATTAATAATACTGATCGCAAGATTGGTCACTTATTGCCAGATGGGACTGGACATCTCTTTGGATGTGATCATGGAGTTACTTTTCACGAAGAGGACAAGCTGCGAACAGTGTTGTGGCAATGGGCCGGGGATGAACTAAGCGCTGATGAATTCAAGGCGTTGAAATCAATTAAAGATGCTTTGGGTAAAGAATTGGATTTATCGGCTCATTTAACAGAAGTAGAAATCGGGGCTTTACTTGCACGAACGCTGAGTTTGCTAGACAGTGGCGTGATGCCGATGCCTAGTCCGGAGTGGCCAGCTATTCCGTGGCCTGCTTTCTAGCGGCAAAGTTACTAGAATCCACCCATGAAATCCTGGCCTTTAGTTGCAGTTCCACAACTAGATAAATCCTTCAAGTTTCCGCAGATCTCACTCATTAATTCTAAAACACTAAAAAAGGAACTGGTTGCAAAGAAAGATCTCTATCGCATGTATGTCTGTGGCATCACACCCTATGACTCCACCCACCTTGGCCACGCAGCTACATATTTGACGTTTGATCTGATCAATCGCTTTTTACGTGCCAGTGGCTCAGAAGTTCTTTATGTCCAAAATATTACTGACATTGATGATCCACTCCTCGAGCGGGCCATACGAGATAATTTAGATTGGCAAGATCTAGCAACTTCTCAGATTGAGCTTTTCAGAGGCGATATGGTCAATTTGCGGGTTATTCCACCAGATCACTACATTGGAGCGGTAGAGGCTTTAGATCTAGTCACTGAGGCGGTCACAGCTCTACAAGCCGCCGGATCAATCTATGCAATTGAACAGGATCTATTTTTTAAGAATTACTCATCGCCTGACTTTGGCTCTCTTTCACATCTGGACAAAGAAAGCATGAAAGAGATCTTTTCCCAACGTGGAGGAAATCCAACTCTGGCCGGAAAAATCGACCCGTTGGATTGCTTAGTGTGGATGGCTAAGCGTGAAAATGAACCCGGTTGGCCATCAATTCATGGAGTAGGACGACCAGGTTGGCACATCGAGTGCACAGCCATCGCCTTGAAATATCTTGCCCCGATTGAATCAGATGTGACTTGCATCGATATTCAAGGTGGCGGAAGTGACTTGATCTTTCCGCACCATGAAATGTGTGCATCACAAGCCAAAGTGTTAACTGGTAAAGATCTGGCATCTACCTATGTTCATGCAGCGATGATTGGCCTTGATGGTGAAAAAATGAGCAAGAGTAGGGGAAATCTTGTTTTTGTATCAAAGCTCATTGACACTGGCACAGATCCCATGGCTATTCGCTTTGCTTTGATGTCGCAGCATTATCGATTAGATCGAATGTGGACCGATGAGCTGCTGGAATCGGCAACACAGCGCGTTGCGAAGATTCGAGAGGCGATTGCTTCACCCGATGTTGCATCAACGAAGCCAGTAATCGAGAAGATGATTCTGGCCTTGAGTAACGACTTAGACACACCAACTGCTTTAGCCCACCTCGACAAGTGGGCGCTAGATTCAACAAGCGGGGCTAGCGGTGGTGATGCCAAGGAGTTGGCTACCGCTTTAGATGCACTACTAGGTTTAGCGCTTTAATCTTTCGTTCTGCGCCTTAAATATCGCTCAAACTCTTTTGCAATTGAATCTCCAGACACATCAGGTAGCTCAGCGGCATCTTTAGAATCTTCTAGAGCTTTTACATACTCTGCTACATCATTATCTTCTTTTGCCATTTCAGTAACATCCTTTTCCCATTCATCAGCAGCTTCTGCTAGATCTGCAGGCGGGATAGATATTTCTAAGAAATCTTCAAGTGAGTTAACAAGTGAGAGCGTGGCTTTGGGTGATGGTGAATTTGATGCATAATGGGGGATAGCAGCCCAAAGTGAGACTGCATCAATTCCTCGTCGCATGCATCCATCCCCAATAATTCCTAGGATTCCTGTTGGTCCTTCGTAACTAGATACCTCAACGCCAAGTCGCGTCGCTAAATCTGGATGCGCACTACTTCCACTGACTGAAATGGGGCGAGAATGTGGAACATCGGCCAACATCGATCCGAGAGTGACAATCAAAGAGACTTCTAGATCATCTGCCAAATCAAGTAGCTCACGTGTGAAACTCTTCCAACGCATGGAGGGTTCGGTACCTTTTACGACTACTAAATCACGGTCATAATCAGGAAGAACAACTCCAAATATCTCAGTCGTTGGCCAGGTGATGTTACGTATTTGTGAATCATCTAGATAGATATGTGGGCGATTTACTTGAAAGTCATAGAACTCTTCAGATTCAATATCTG
Organism: Actinomycetota bacterium; assembly: GCA_041181205.1. Taxonomy (GTDB): domain Bacteria; phylum Actinomycetota; class Actinomycetes; order Nanopelagicales; family Nanopelagicaceae; genus Planktophila. The sequence goes on from JBEGPY010000015.1 coordinate 6,279, forward strand.
CAATTAGCTCTGGAACAACGTCGTTAGGTTCATTTTGCCAGGCAGAAAGTAGATGCTCGATCGCACCTGTTGCCGCTTCGCCGGCATCATTCCATCCTGAAAAGGCCATCACCATAATCGGATTACGAAGGGGTGGGATGTGGTGTATCTCCATAGGACTAAACCTTAGGGTAATCTTGCGGACTTCTGCTAGATATAAATCTTAAAGGAGACATGTGAAGGTTTTTTTCGACGCAGTCTTCTTTGATATGGATGGCTTAATGGTTGACTCTGAACCCGAATGGCTCAAATCTGAGAGTGAAATAACCGCTGCCTATGGGTATCAATGGCAGCCTGAGGATCAGGTAGCTTGCTTGGGCGGTCCTCTCGCACGCGTTGGTCAATACATGCATCAGAAGTGCAATCAGGCTGAAACACCAGATTTTTTCACCAGCAAACTCATAGAGGTTCAGTCCGAGAGGATGCGATTACACACCCCCTTTATGCCGGGGGCTTATGAATTGGTGAAGGATCTTCAACGTAACGGGGTTAAGACTGGATTGGTTTCAGCAAGTCCACGGATTATTGTTGATGCGGTTCTGGACAATGTGGGTACAGATCTCTTTCCTTTTTCTATTTCAAGTGATGACGTTCAAAATACAAAGCCCCATCCAGATGCTTATCTCAAAGCCGCCCAGTTAACGAATAGTGATATTGCAAATTGTTTAGTATTTGAGGATTCCTTAACCGGTGTTAACGCCGCTACCAGCAGTGGGGCATGGCTAGTGGCTGTTCCACACTTGGTTCACGTAGAAGAATCTGAGCGTGTGCGAGTAATTCAATCGCTTGAGCAACTTGATTTTACAAAGTTACAGTCTCTGTACAAGGATTTTTCAACAAAGATTTAGCTTGTGTGAGCAGGACAAATAGTTTTGAAATAGCACCAGTCGCACAGGCGGCTAGGTTTAGGTGGCCAGTAATCCTTTTCAATTGAGGCAAAGATGTCGCTGGCAACGCGTTTTAATACTTTTTCTGTTGCAGCTAAATCGGTCAAGGTTGGAGTGCTTTTTATGACTTTCCCATCACCCAGGTAAATCAGTTGTAGTAGGCGCGGAAGTACATTGTGAGTTTTGAAATAGAGGAGAGCGTAAACACGGAGTTGGAAGAGGGCTTTCTCTTCCCAACCTGGCCTGGGTGCTTTTCCAGTCTTGTAATCCACAATGCGCACTTCACCCGTTGGCGCAACATCTAAACGATCGACGTAACCATGCAGATAAATCTCATCTGAGAAGTCATTTTCTAGGTGCAATTCACGGTGCGTTGCTTCAAAGCTTTGTGGATCTTCTAAGGTGAAGTAGGTGCGCAAAAGTGATTCTGCTCGATCAAACCATTCCTTCTCATTGGTAACCATTTCCATCAGCTCTGGTTTCTCGGCCATCTGGGCTTGCCAACGAGATGGCAAAAGTTCGATTGCACTCTGAGGTGTTCTGTCCGTGGGGGCATTTTCAAAAAGGTCATGCAAAACTGTATGAACTAATGTTCCGCGCTCGGCATCTAGTGAAGGCGGTTGCGGAAGTTGATCGATGACACGGTATTTATAGAGTTGAGGGCAGTTCTCAAACTCGCTTACCCGACTAGGGGATAGGCGTAGTGGCAGGTTACTCACGTACGGCAACATACCCGCACTTGCTTCACTTATTTGACCTAAGATGCTCCCGTGTCGAATCAAGGTTTCTTTGCGGCGGGTGATCGCATTCAACTTACCGACCCCAAAGGAAAGCTCTATAGCTTCACGATAGTTCCAGGCAAGGAGTGGCACACGCATAAAGGCTGGATTACCCATGATGATCTCATTGGCATGCCTGAGGGCTCAGTTGTGAGCACAACTGCTGGCTTAAAATTCACGGCCTTCAAGCCACTGTTGGCTGACTATGTATTAACAATGCCACGTGGTGCAACGATTGTTTATCCAAAAGATGCGGCAATGATCGTTGGTTTGGCAGATATCTATCCAGGTGCACGCGTACTTGAAGCCGGAGTCGGTAGCGGTGCTCTCACTATTTCATTGTTAAGAGCTGCTGGTGAAAAGGGATACGTTCATTCAGTTGAGCGCCGTGCTGATTTTGCTGAAAACGCTCGCTCAAATGTTGATGCGTATTTCGAAGCTGCACCTACCAATTGGCAATTAACTGTGGGGGATTTGCAGGACCAAAGCTTTGATAGTGAATTTGATCGTGTTATTTTGGACATGCTGGCACCATGGGAGTGTGTTGATATCGCTGCCCGCGCTTTGCGTCCAGGCGGTGTCTTCATGTCATATGTTGCAACCACAACACAGCTCTCTGCAACAGCTGAAGCGATAAAGGAAGATGGCCGATTCACCGAGCCTGAGAGCAGTGAAACTCTGGTGCGTGGATGGCACCATGAAGGTTTAGCAGTGCGTCCGCAACAGCGAATGATTGGGCATACGGGTTTTTTGATTCAAAGTCGCCGCATGGCCCCTGGCGTTGAAGTGTTGGCTCGTCGTCGCAGGCCATCAAAAGGTGCATACGGTGTCGCGGAAGAGTGAGCGTTTAGTAAATCTAACAATCGCCCTGCTTGCTACGAAGAGATACCTGACTAAAACAGAGATTTTCACCTCCATTGAAGGTTATGAGGGTACTCCGGAGACAAAAGAGAGAATGTTTGAACGTGATAAAGATGATCTACGTTCACTGGGGATTGATATTGAAGTGGGTAGTTTTGATCCATTGTTTAATGATGAAGCCGGCTACAAGATCAAACAAGAAAAGTATCAGTTTGAACTGGGTGACATATCATCTATAGAAGTTTCACTTCTTTCTTTAGCAGCCCAAGCTTGGCAAGAAGCGTCATTTGGTGATGTAGCACAAAAAGCGCTTTTGAAACTTCGTTCTATCGGTATCCCCAGTGATGAGCTATCCATTCCCGCAACTGTTCACAAACTCAATGACGGTGGACAGGATTTGTCTGTGATAACAAAAGCGATAGCACAAAGTCAGCGTCTAGCTTTTGCTTATCTGGATTCGAGCTTGAGTGTCAAAATGAGAAGCGTTGTTCCGATTGCTCTATCGACTCGCAATAGCTTTTGGTACTTGTCTGGGATAGATCAAGAGATTCAAGCGATACGAACCTTCCGAGTAGATCGAATAAGTGGCTCAATTGCAGCCAGTGATGGGCCACGTGATTTTGAAACTCCACCTGGATTCGATTCAAGCAAGACTCTTTCAGAATCGCCGACGCATGATTTTGCCATGATTGATGTTCGCGTAGGTAAAGCGTCCTCCCTTCGCACTTTGGCGATATCGACGCAATCAGTGGGTGAGTGGGATCAAATCACAATCCCAATTTTGAATCTAGATTCGCTCTCTTCAATGGTTTTGTGGCATGGCCCTGATGCTTTCGTTCAGGAACCAGCAGAGTTAAGAGATCTGGTCGTTGAGCATCTTATAGCCTTGGTGGAAAATCATGGTTAGTAAGTTTTCGGCACCGCTTGAACGCACAGCGCGACTTTTAGACCTTGTTCCATATATCAGCTCTCATCAAGGGGTCTCATTAAAAGAGCTTGCAAAGCTCTTTAAAGTGGATGAATCTCAGATGACGAGTGACCTAACGACTTTGTGGATGTGCGGGCTCCCTGGCTACACGCCTCTGGAACTCATGGATTTAAATTTTGAATCTGGTTTTGTAACTATTCACAATGCAGAAACTTTATCGAAGCCTCGCGCCATTACCTTTGAGGAAGGGGTCGCCCTTGTTCTTGGTTTAGATTTACTACGTTCAGCGATTTCACCCGATAGAAGTGACCTCTTGGAAAGAATTGAACTCTTGTCGCAGCGTCTAGCTGGATTGATTAAACTCCCGTCAGCATTATCTGCAACTTCGGTTGTCAATCAAGAAGTTTCGGGCGCAATAGCTGATGCCTTGAAATCTAGAATGGGCCTTCAAATCACTTACCATTCTCTTTATCGCGATGAAATCAGTACCAGAATTATTTTTCCAATCGAAATTGTTGAAAGTGAAGGTCAGCTATACCTCAGTTCCTACTGTTATACCGCCTCTGACTTTAGAGAGTTCCGAATAGATCGAATTCAAGGAGCAGCGGTTCAAGTAGTTCAACGAGAGATTCCGAAGAAGTCTGTCCAACAATCACGTTATACCTGCACGATTAAGGTCCTAACTCCAACCCGTGCGGTAGCTGAACGGTTCAAACAAAGTGAACTTCAAGTTAACACTGCCTTTGATTTTGAAACTTACTCATTCCAGTGGATAGAGCGCTCCATCATGGCCTCTGGAAGAGCGCTCTCCTTGCAGTCACCCCCGGATGTTAGAAACTCAATAGCAGTAATGGCTCAAACGATGCTGGATCGTTACAAAGCACGCTGAAATCGCCTACCCATTCAAAGAGATCTGATGTAACCTAGGCTCAAATATTAGCCAAGGAGTTTATGTTATGAATTTGGGTCCAAGAGAGATCGTCATCCTTCTCATTGTTGTACTTGTTTTGTTCGGCGCGAAGCGTTTGCCGGATTCAGCCCGCTCACTTGGTCGCTCTATGCGCATTTTCAAGAG
>JBEGPY010000016.1:0-10591 GCA_041181205.1 Actinomycetota bacterium
GTAACAATCATGAACTCATTGTCACCAGTTTGGGTTACGGTGTAATCGGATTCGATTCCGGCCTTTGAGTTGAGTGCTTGGGTGTAAACGGTTTTACCAACACCTTTAACGACGTTATTTGCACAGACATAGTTTAAAAACTCAGCCGCTCGTGCGCCTGTGATCCGGGCCTTAGCAAAAGATGATTCATCAAATAAGCCAGCTGCGCTGCGCGTTGCATGGTGCTCGATCTGCACCGCCGATGACCAGTGTTTTCCAAGCCAGCCTTTAGGGCGCAGCCCTTCATCGCCCTTGTTGTTGGCGTAGTAATTAACCCGCTCCCACGAGGCTTTTTCACCAAAGACTGCGCCATGGGCCTTGTGCCACTCATATACAGGGGATACAAACTTTGGCCGTGCGCTTATGCGCTCTTCACCTGGATAGTGAATATCGTAATACTGCTCGTAGTTTTCGGTGATGCGCTGCAAAGTAAAGTCAGGGGATTCATAGGATGCACCAAAGCGTTTGATATCCATATGCCATAGATCCATTGTTGGCTCACCAGCAACAACCCATTCAGCAACTACTTTGCCAATTCCACCTGCTCCTGCAATACCGTGGGCACAAAATCCTGCAGCAACAAAGAAACCACCAACAGAGGTTTCACCTAAACAGAACTCGTTATCTGGTGTGAAGCCCTCTGGGCCATTGATAAAGCTTTTGATTCCAACTTCTGCCATCTTAGGAACACGCTTTTGTGATGCTTCAGCAATATCTGTGAAGCGATCCCAATCTTCTGCCAACAGCGAGTTATTAAAGTTTGCTGGGATGTCATCAATGGTGTTGTAGTCAGCAGACCACGCCTTTGATGTGCGCTCATATCCACCCATGAGAAGACCTGATACTTCTTGGCGGAAGTAAATCAGGTTGTCTGGATCACGAAGTGAGGGCAAAAATGGAGCATTTTGAGGCATAAAGTTTTCTGTAATTAAGTATTGGTGACTCATTGGAACAATTGGGACACGAACATTGACCATGCGTGCTATTTGCGGTGCATACATTCCACCGCAGTTAACAACGATTTCGCATTCAATCTCACCTTTATCGGTGACAACACTGCTCACGCGCCCATTTGTTGTTTTAATCTCAAGAACACGGGTGTGTGTAAAGATCTGCACGCCTTGCCTGCGAGCACCGGCCGCCAACGCCATTGCCAGCTGTGAAGGATCAACTTGGCCATCTGAGGCCATATAACAAGCGCCAACAACACCTTCTAGGTCAATGAGAGGAAAGAGATCTTGAGCCTCTTTAGGTGAAATCTCTTTTAAATCTAAACCAAAAGTTTTAGCCCAACCAATTTGTCTGCGGATCTCTTGCATGCGCTCAGGTGTGGAAGCCAACTTAATACTTCCGCACTCACGCCAACTGGGGGGTGTGTCAGTCTGTTGAAGTTTTCTATAGAGATCAACGGAGTGCATATTCATTAGCGTCAGCGTTGGATCTGCTCGCAGTTGACCTACTAAGCCTGCGCTATGGAATGTGGAGCCGCTGGTGAGTTCATTGCGATCGAGCAAAATGACATCTTTTTCGCCAAGTTCAGCTAAATGATAGGCAACCGATGTTCCGCCCACGCCACCACCAATAATGATGATTTTTGCTCTGGTTGGGAGTACTGACACGGCCACATATGAAATGTATCCTGAATGCGTGCCTGCCGATAGTGTCCTTGAGCAAGAGTTCGGTGAACGCTTCAATAAATTTGCCCTGCTTGCAAACCGCTCATCCATTAAAGAGCTATCTGGGGGATTAACCAATAGAAACTTTCTTATAGAAACTCCTGCCGATAAATACGTAGCCCGAGTCTCTAGTAACTCCTCATCTTTTCTCTCTATTGATCGTGGCTCCGAATTTATAAACACCACCATCGCAGGTGAAGGTGGTGTGGGGGCAGAAGTTTTAGATTACATACCTGGTGAAGGCCTGCTCCTTATTTCCTACATCAGCGGCAAAACCTATGGCGCAGATGATGTCGCCGCCAACTTGCCCCGCATTGCAACCAGCCTTCGCAATCTGCACGCTCTTAAGCCTTTTGATCATGAGTTCAATATGTTTAATACACAGAGTAATTATTTAAAGATAGTAAAAGAGCAGGGCTTTAGAGTTCCAGATGGCTATGAGGATTTTGCACCTATGGTGGCCCAAATTAAGAAAGCTTTTGAAACCTTATTCGAAGGTTTGGTGCCCTGTAATAATGATTTGTTGCCAGGCAATTTCATTGATGATGGCACAAAAATCTGGCTTATTGACTATGAATACTCAGGAAATAACGATGCCTGCTTTGAGATTGGCAACGTGTGGGCAGAAGCCTTTCAACCCATTGAGGCCTTAGAAGAGTTAGTCACTGCCTATTTCGGATCACACCGCCCCGACAAAGTTGCACGTGCGTGGTTATGGGCGTTGATGGCAAAGTATGGATGGACTCTGTGGGCATCAATTCAAGATTCAGTCAGTGAAATTGAATTTGATTTCTGGGAGTGGGGAATGTCTAAATACGATTTAGCTAGAAGTGAATTTACAAGTGAGTACTTCAAAAAAGCTTTGGTGGCAGTTACAAGTAAATAAAAAAGCCCGCCGCATAAGCGACGGGCCTTCTTACTAATTACTTTTATTCTGGGACTACAGAAACTGTAATCTTTGCAACGATATTGTGGCCAAGTGCGACCTTCACATCGTGATTTCCAACCTTCTTGATATGTCCGGCAGTCTTAATTGAGTGACGGTCGATATCTAGACCAACGGCTGCCTTGATTGCGCCAGCAACATCTTTATCTGTTACTGAACCAAAGAGTGCGCCCTTTGCGCCAACCTTTGCCTTAGCAACAACAGTTGCTGACTCAAGGGTGGCCTTGATCTCTTTAGCGTGGTCGATATCGCGGACTTCACGAGCTGAACGCGCACGGCGAATGCTCTGAATCTGCTTTTCTCCACCAAGTGACCATGCAATTGCATTTCCGCGTGGCAACAAGAAGTTGCGTGCGAAGCCATCTTTAACAGTTACAACATCTCCTGCAGAACCAACGCCTGCAACTTCACGAGTAAGGATGAGTTTCATATCCAGTTCCCCTTATCGCGCTGTTGATGTGTAAGGAAGTAGTGCTACTTCACGGCTGTTCTTTACCGCAGTTGCGATTGAACGCTGGTGCTGTGTGCAGGCACCTGTAACGCGGCGAGCGCGGATTTTGCCGCGATCTGAGATGTACTTACGAAGGGTGGCAATATCTTTGTAATCGATATAGCTGACCTTCTGCTGGCAGAAGCTGCATGGCTTCTTCTTAAATTTCTTATTCAGGGCAGCGGCTTTTGCGCCCTTATTCTTCGGTTCACGAAGAGTTTTGTTATTTCTTGCTCCCATTGTGGTGCTCCTTTTCGGGCCCTAGTTATGAACTAGGAATGGATGGATAGGTTGGTTTAGAACGGTGGCTCGTCGGTTGTTGAGGATGCTCCCCAACCTCCGCCTGCCGGTGAAGATGAAGCTGCTGCCCATGGATCTTCGTTAAATGAATCAGCTGCAGCAGGTGCAGAGAATCCGCCACCAGTTCCGCCAGCGCGTTGGGTCTTAGTGACCTTTGCAGTTGCGTTACGTAGTGATGGTCCGACTTCATCAACTTCTACCTCAAAGACAGTGCGCTTTTCGCCTTCTTTAGTTTCATAAGAACGTTGCTTCAAGCGACCAGAGAGAATGACGCGCATTCCTTTTGTCAGTGACTCTGCAACATTTTCAGCTGCTTGACGCCAGATCTGACATTGAAGGAAAAGGCTCTCGCCATCTTTCCATTCATTAGTTTGCTTATCTAAATAGCGTGGGGTTGAAGCTACACGAAACTTTGCAACCGCTGCACCCGAGGGTGTAAAGCGAAGCTCTGGATCATCGACAAGGTTGCCGATCATTGTGATTGTTGTATCTCCTGCTGCCATAACTATTTCCTCATCTCTACTCGTGGAGTCCGTGCTTAATTAATTATTCTGGGCGAATTACTTTGGTGCGCAGAATTGCTTCATTCAAATTGAGTTGGCGATCCAACTCTTTGATTGCAGCTGGTTCGCAGTTCATATCGATGACTGCATAAATACCTTCGCCTTTTTTCGCAATTTCAAAAGACATACGACGGCGGCCCCACAAGTCGAGCTTGTTGACGGTTCCACCGCTGTCTTTGATGATCTTGAGATATGTTTCTAGGCTTGGTGTGACTGTGCGTTCTTCAAGTTCTGGATCAAGAATGACCATAAGTTCATAGTGACGCATGCGTTAACCCGACCTCCTCTGGACTAAGACGGCCACGGTATTTCCGTGACAGGAGGGTTAATACTTTCCTTAATCCAACCAGGGGTCGGTTCAAGGAGGTTAAGGGTAAGGCTTAGAGGCCTCAAAGAGTAAATCGAACAGGGATCCCTGTGTATTTCGGGCCGCCAAAGCCCGTTTTATGAGCACAAAGGCCAGATAAAGGGTGGCTGCGATGCGGATGAGCGTAATAGTGGCATAGCCGCTTTGTTGCAGACCAAACTTTGCGCCAGTGAAAAGAGCTAAGTGTTGCCAGATTGCAACGTGATACATCGTCTCTGCAATCTGCCACATCCAGAAAGCATGCAGATCTTTTTTATTAGTAAGTGCAATTACGGCCACAGGCGTTAACCACAATACGTACTGAGGTGAATAGACCTTGCTAGCAACCATCACGATAGCTAAAACAATGAATGCGACAGAGGCAAGGCTTGGAGTGCTCTTTAATTCAAAGAGGAATATGACAAAAGAAGTTAGTCCAATGAGTAATAACAAGATAGCTAGGTAATTAAGATTCGCTAGCCCTAAACCTAGTTGGTTAAAAGCTAACCACAGAGAACCCCAGTCAGCTTGGCGCTCCATGTTAAGTTTATAGAAACGCCACCACCCAGTTGGTGTTGTTAGTGCAAAGGGAAGATTAATTGCTAACCAGATAGCAACAGTGGTTGTAGCGTATTTAAACATCTCTCTGATTTGGTTAGAGCGCCAAAGAATGAAGATGATGGGTAGGAGCAAAAATATTGGTAAGAACTTAGTTGAAATTGAAACTGAAAGTGCAATAGAGCTATACAAGTATTGTTTTCTATCAAACCAATAAATAGCAAGCATCATTGTGGCAATTGCCCAGAGATCCCAGTTGATATAGAGGGAGGCAATCATGGCTGGTGCAACTGGAAGTAGATATGTGAACTCTGGTTTCATTCGATAAACGATAAATACAAGCCCAATAAACAGGAGCGCTAATAAAAACGCGTTGAAGTTAAAGTAAGAGATAGGTGAGTGGGCAACAAAAGAAGTTGCATACATAACTAACCCAGTCAGTACTGGGTACTCAACAGCGTTGGTATCACTTGCATAGGGCCACGTGTTGTCGTCCATTCCTCGCTCACCAAAAAGAGAGGGAAGGTCGCTATAACAGGCGTGAATATATTGATCTGGCGTGGCCCAGTTGGTGCCCTCACACTGTGAAAACTTAGTAAAAGAGAGCAGCGCTGCAAAGATAGCTAACGCTAGTAATGCCCGCGTGCGCATTGCCATTATGGGGTGCGGGTTTGCTTTCCACCAGAAGTAATAACAACTGGATCAAGGCCGCCGATATTTGCCGGTGCTGGGAAATCCATCACTGGTTCGCCCTTGAGTGCACCCTTCATAAAAGCGGTCCAAATTCTTGCTGGGAAAGTTCCACCTGTTACAGAGGTCAATCCACCGATTCCATTGAGTGATTCAGATGCACTGTCGCGAAATAATGCGACGGAGGCGGCTAACTGCGGTGTGTAGGCACTAAACCAGGCAGAAGCGTTGGACTGTGAAGTACCAGTCTTACCTGCAGCTGGACGACCAAGAGCTAAGGCTGCAGCACCTGTTCCACCTGTAACAACACCTTTAAGCGCATATGTTAAATCAGCCATCACTTCTTTGCTAAATACTTCCTGTGTTTCTTGCTTGGCTTCATATAAAACACCCTTATTAGATCCAATAACTTGGGCAACTAAATATGGCTTTGATTTAATTCCTTGGGCGGCAAAGGTTGCATAGGCATTAGCAACATCAATGACATGTGGACTGGCCACACCTAGAACAACAGAAGGTGTGGGCATCATGGCAATTGCTTCTGGAATTCCTGCACGTCTGGCAACATCTACAACTGCAGTTGGACCCACTTTAATTCCCAAGGGAACAAAGACTGTGTTAATAGAGTGCTTAGTTGCATAGAGCAGATCAATTTGTCCCCACCCTTCATCTCCATAGTTAGAAACTTCATATGGTTTTCCTGCATCATCAAATACTTGTGGTGAATCACCGTTCCACATCGACGTTAATGGAATGCCTTGTTCAAGGGCTGCAACTATTGCGAAAGGTTTAAATGTAGAACCAGCGAGGGCAATAGATTGCGTTGCATCACTGAGCTGGCGCTGTAAGTAATCCCGGCCACCATAAAGTGCCACGATTTCACCAGTTCCAGGCCTAATGGCAACTAAACCAATGTGTAAGTTATCTGGCGCCTTTGATGGATAGAACTTATTCACTGCATCAACGGCAGATTGCTGGGCTTTTTGATCTAACGTTGTTTTAATAACAAGGCCACCAACTAGAAGTTGATCTTGGCTAAAACCTAATTTAGATAGTTCCTTTGTAACAGCTTCAATGATGTGTCCCTTAGGTCCACTTAACTGTCCAGAAGTTGAACGTGGTGCAACTGCTGGGAATGCCATCTTTGCTGCTGCTGCCTCATCTAACCAACCAGCATCAATCATTCCTTGTTTAACGTATTCAAAGCGGGCTTGTAAACGTTTGTCGTTTCCTTTTTTAAAGGCTGGGTCATATAAACCAGGAGAGCGCAAAATAGATGCAATGACTGCAGCTTGTGCATTGGTTAATTGATCCACGTTGCGGTTGAAATACTGCTGTGAGGCGGTCATAACACCATATGAACCGCGGCCAAAGTAAATAGTATTTAAGTAACTCTCAAAGATTTGATCTTTTGAGAGTTGATTCTCTAGTTTGATAGAGATGACTAACTCTTTGATTTTTCTTTGAATCGTTCGACTTGGTGTTAAAAACGCTGTCTTTGCATACTGCTGCGTGATGGTTGATCCACCTTGCAGTGAACCACCCTTTAAGTTATTAACAACTGCGCGCAGAATTCCAGTAACAGAGAAGGCTCGGTTGGAATAAAAACCACGATCTTCTGCTGCCAGAACTGCGTGGCGCACATTGAGTGGAATCTTTGCAAGGGGAACAATCTGTCGATTCTGGGTTCCCACTCGCCCGATTTCTTCGCCGTTGGAATATTGAATAATCGTTGACTGTGAATTCACATAGGCGTTGGCGTCTGGAATATCGACGGTGAAATAAGCCAGGGCAAAAAGAACAGATCCTGCAATGAAGCCAAAGCCGCCTAGAAAGAGAGTTGATCTGATCAGGAACTTACGCATTACTTAAGGCTACCTTGTGGCGTAATCCTCGTCCTCCAAGGTGCGTACCTTGCGGGGCGCCTTGCGTTCGTGGCCATCACCTAAAATGAATGAGGCGCACAGGTGATTCCAAGAACAACCTCTACACACCTCAACGATATAGACGCGAAACTCTCCGAACTCGCTTTCCATCTGCGTTAACTCTTTAACATTCTTAATACGACCTGAGTATTGGCCTAACTGTTCACCAAATGAATAGCGCAGTTCAACAAGTTCATTCTTCTTACACACCGGGCAGCTGCGCCCAACTTTCTCCCCATGCCACTTCGCCGCCCGCATCAAATAAGGATCCGCGTCGCACGCATCAACAACACCACGAAAGAGGGCCATTAAAGTGGCACGCTTGTCGAGTGAATAGTCGATGAACGAACGTTGAGATTTCATTAGGGTTAAGAATAAACCTAATTGAGCCAGTACGCTCTTCATTATGAGTTTCCTTAGTTTGCTGCGGCATCCTAGGTTCTCCCGCTTGCTTGCAATCCGTTGGACAGGTCAAGCCACAGATGGCATCTTTCAAAGCGCCCTAGCTTCTTTTGTTCTTTTCTCTCCTGAACGCCAAGCCAACGCATTAAGTGCAGCCCTTGGCTTTGCCGTTGTTTTACTGCCGTATTCGATCGTTGGCCCATTTGTTGGAACGATTCTGGACCGTGTTTCACGCCAGCGTGCATTATTTTTTGCAAACCTTGCGCGCAGTGCCAACTTATTACTTGTTGCCCTCTTTGTTTTTAGTGGAACCACTGGTGTTGCACTAACTGCTGTTGTCCTTATTGCTTTTGGAATCAACCGTTTAATCCTTGCAGCCCTTTCTGCTGGATTACCGCTGCTCATTGATGCAAAATCTCTCATTACTGCAAATGCGACCGCAGTAACTGGTGGTTCTTTTCTCGTTGTTATTGGTGGTGGTATTGGTGTGGGAGTGAGAGCTCTAACTGATTCATTAGCAATCGCCAACCACGCTGATGCGCTCTTAATTCTTATGGCTAGCACCGGTTATTTCGCTGCAGCCTTATTGACTAGCCGGTTAGGTAAATTTGAGATTGGTCCACTTGAACATGAAAAAGAGCAGGCCAGTTTCATGCAAGGCGTTACTGAAATGCGTGAAGGTCTCAAATTCCTACGCACTCATTCCGACGCTGCGCGTGCAATCTTGGCAACAGCTGTGCACCGTGGGGGATTAACCGCACTCACTCTTACTGCGCTGTTACTGGAGCGAAACTCATTTAATGATCCTAACTTTCCTGAGCAGGGGTTGAGAGGTTTTGGTTTTGCTCTTTCCTTTGCAGGAATTGGCTTATTTCTTGGCGCTTTTCTAGCCCCTTTTGGAGTTTCAAGGGTTGGGCGCCATCGTTGGATTCGTTTAGCGATTCTGGCAAGTGCTGCTTGTCCACTAATTTTGGCTGCCACACAAACTCAACTCACCTTAATACTCACTGCATTCCTGTGTTCATTCTTTGGCCAAAACTTAAAAGTTACTAGTGATGCGCTCGTTCAATCTAAGATCGATGATTACTATCGCGGTCGAGTTTTTGCGGTATATGACGTTGTAGTAAATGGAGCAATTGTTTCTGGTGGTTTAATCGCAGCGCTCTTGCTTCCAACATCTGGTTTAGGTGCAACTGTTCCGCTGTGTGTGAGCGCGGCTTACTTACTAGTGGGCGTGCACTTACTTCGCGGTTCTGTCTTTCCACCAGTTAAGTAGAGCTTCGGTAGCTTTTTCTTCACCAATTTGACCTTGTTCAAGCCGTAGCTCCATGAGGAAATCCATCGCTGCCCCAACATCTCGCGATGGTTTTAACTTTAATAACTCCATGACTTGTTCACCATCTAGATCTGGACGAATCTTTGAAAGCTCTTCTTGCTCCATAAGAACTTCAATACGTGCCTCTAGTGAGTCATAGACGGAAGCTAAGCGCGCAGCCTTTGTTTTGTTTCGCGTGGTGCAATCAGCACGGGTGAGAACATGTAAATGGGTCAATAAATCACCGGCATCTCGCACATACCTGCGCACAGCAGAATCACTCCATTCTCCATCCCCGTAACCATGAAAGCGCAGGTGCAAAGTAGTGAGTAGTTCAACGGCCTCCACAGTGTCTCCATCAAAGCGAAGTTCAGATAAGCGCTTCTTTGCAAGTCGAGCACCCACAACTTCATGGTGGTGAAATGAAACCCCGCCGCCTTCTATAAAGGCACGAGTCTTTGGTTTTCCAATGTCATGGAGCAGCGCGGCAAGGCGAATAACAAGGTTAGGACCATCTAGGCGATCTTCATGTTCAATTGCTTGTTCAAGGACGGTAATTGAATGCTCATACACATCCTTGTGGTGGTGGTGCTCATCGACTTCAAGACGCAGCTTAGGAATCTCTGGCAGAACTAAATCAGCTAAGCCAGTATCGACTAACAAAGTAATTCCCTTGCGTGGGTTGTTAGACATGAGAATCTTTGTAAATTCATCGCGCACGCGCTCAGCTGAGATTATTGAAATGCGTTGTGCTAACTCTTTTATGGATTCTAAGACAGCTGGTTCGATTTCAAAATCTAATTGACTAGCAAAACGTGCAGCACGCATCATACGGAGTGGATCATCGTTAAATGAATCATTAGGTGAACCTGGTGTGCGCAGAGTTTTTTCAGCTAAATCTTTCAAACCATTAAATGGATCAATAAACTCTGGCTTATCAGTTGTTAACTCCAACGCCATTGCATTAACAGTGAAGTCACGACGTGATAAATCACCATTGATACTTTTTTGATACTTTTACCATACTCAACAGATGGTTTGCGTGAATTGGCATCGTATTCTTCTGTTCGATACGTAGTTACTTCAACAGTTGTATCTCCACGATTGCCTGCAACGGTTCCAAATGCAATGCCGGTGTCCCAAACATTTTCTGCCCATTCATTTAAAATCTTTTTTGTTTCTTGCGGCAACGCATTCGTTGTGAAATCTAAATCATTTCCCAACCTTCCTAAAAGCGCATCGCGCACAGGTCCGCCAACCAATGCCAAAGTAAAGCCTTTGGCTTTAAAGGATTGCGCTAGAGAACTTGCCAGCGGGGCTCGTTCAATAAGTGAGCGAATG